>NZ_JQLP01000009.1:0-14655 GCF_000744275.1 Gillisia sp. Hel_I_29 | reverse complement strand
GAATCTACTCAGGGTTTAAAGCGATTTAGCCATCAAGAGGGCGGCACTTTGTTTATGGGTTTATTGTCTAGTTTGAAAGCATTGTTGTACCGTTATACGGGTCAAGAGGATTTGATAATTGGAATACCAGTGGCAGGACGAACATTCAGATTTGGAAGATCAGATTGGTTTTTATATCAATATGCTTGCACTGCGAAATGTGGTTCATTCAGAGGATAGTTTTATAGACTTATTTGGTCGAATCCGTCAAACGACATTGGATGCTTATGAGCATCAGGGATATCCTTTTGATCGTCTTGTAGAGGATTTAGAACTTCGTAAGGAAGCGGGGCGTAATGTGATTTACGATATTTCAGTTGTGCTTCAGAATTTCGAAGAAAGATCTACTGTTTTAGAACCTACCGAAGAAATGGTGAATACCATCTATGACGATGGAGTAAGTGTGAGTAAAAATGATATAGAATTTACCTTTGGAGAGCAAGGCGATTATCTTTATTTAAATGTTGGATACAACACGGATGTTTATGATAAAGCGATGTTAGAAGGTTTTATCGTTCATTATAAAGAATTTCTTGCCTCGTTACTTAGCTTTCCAGAGGCTTCTATAGGAGGTATTGATTATTTAAATGATAAGGAGCGTGATGAGTTGTTATATGTATTTAATGCTACAGAAGTGGCTTATCCACGGGATCAAACGGTTGTAGATTTATTTGAGTCTCAGGTCTTAAAGACACCAGAAGCAATAGCAGTAGTTTATGAAGATGAGCGTCTTAGTTATGAGGAACTCAATAGACGTAGTAATCAATTGGCACATTACTTACAAGCGCATTATGATATTCAGCCAGATGATTTGATTGGTATTATGTTACCACGTAGTTCTTGGATGATTGTAGGGATCTTAGGGATTTTAAAGAGTGGCGGCGCCTATGTTCCAATCGACCCAGATTATCAGAGGATCGTAAATCATATATAATATCGGAGACAAAATTTAAAGACACTGATTATTAATTCAGAAAGTATGTTTGATGTTTTAGACTTAGAAACTAGCATACTAGCGATAGACATAGAGCTTGAGGATTACACTGAAGATATTGAAAATACCATAAACTCACCACATGATATAGTTCTAATGATCTGGCATATGTTATTTACACGAGTGGATCAACAGGGAATCCTAAAGGTGTTATGATAGAGCATAAATCGATTGTTCGTTTAGTGAAGGATACTAATTATTTTCAAATCAATGAAAGCGATAGTATTTTAAGTCTTTCAAACTATGCTTTTGATGGTTCTATATTCGATATTTTTATGCCTCTTCTTAATGGAGGTATTTTGGTATTGTCTTCAAAGAGCGTTTTTTTAGATATTGAAAAACTAAACAACTAATAAAGAAGGAGAACATAGATAGTTTTTTCTTGACTACAGTGTTATTTAATTCATTGGTTGAATCAGAATTAGATTCATTAAAGGGTCTTAAATATGTTTTATTTGGAGGAGAAAGAGTTTCTGTTAAGCATGTTAGGAAATTTAGAGAGTTATACCCAGAAGTTAATCTTCATCATGTATATGGTCCGACAGAAAACACTACATTTTCTTCTTGGTATAAGGTCGGTGAGATTCCAAAAGTAGCTCAAACCATACCGATCGGTTCAGGAATATCAAATAGTACATGTTATATTTTAGATGAACAACATCATTTAGTTCCAAAAGGAGTTATAGGGAGATTTATTTGGGAGGAGAAGGCTTGGCTCGAGGCTATTTAAAAGCGTCAGAGCTAACCTCAATGAAGTTTATAAAATCACCATTTAAAGAAGGATTACGATTATATAAAACTGGTGATTTAGGAAGATGGACATTTAGCGGAGATATTGAATTTATAGAGAGGAAGGATAATCAGGTAAAGATTCGAGGGTATCGTATCGAATTAGGTGAGATAGAGAGTGTTTTACTGGGTCATTCTGAGATTGACCAGGCTGTAGTTTTGGCCTATGATTTAGAATCAGGAAAGGAGTTGGTCGCTTATTTTGTGAGTAGTTCAGATCAAGATAGTTCATCGTTACGTGATTATTTAAAGGCGTTTTTACCAGACTATATGCTTCCGAGTTACTATGTAGCGTTGGAGGTCTTCCCCTTAACACCTAATGGCAAGATAGATAGGCGCTCATTGCCATCCCCTAAGGGTCTGGAGGTAGGACATGGGGTAATATATGTAGCTCCAGAGACAGAAACTCAAAAGAAGTTAGTAGCTATTGGGAAGCGGTCTTAGGTAAGGATAAGATTGGGCTCAAGGATGATTTCTTTGAACTAGGCGGCCATAGTCTCAAGGCTATGAGTCTTTTATCAAAGCTTCATAAGGCTTTTGAGGTAAAGTTAGCTTTTGAAAGATTTGTTTGTTAACACAGTATTGGAGACACAGGTTTCTTTATTAGAGGAAGCTACAAAGTCTGAGTATGTATCAATCGAAAAGATAGATGTATCGTTAAATTATGCTATATCAGATTCACAGCGCCGTTTATGGGTTTTGAGTCAATTTGATGGCGGATCTTCGGCATACAATATACCTTCACGTATATTATTAGATGGCAGTTATGATATAGAGTTATTTAAGCGTGCTATTTATTCCGTGGTAGATCGTCATGAGATCTTACGTACTGTTTTTAAGGAAGACTCTAGTGGAGAGATTCGTCAATGGATATTAGAGCGGGAAGCTTTAGGTTTTGAGATCGGTGAATTGGATCTTCGAGGGGAGTTAGATATAGAGTCCTCGGTATTGCGTTATCTGGATAGCGACCGTATGGTGGAGTTTGATTTAGCCGAAGGGCCACTATTACGTGCTGTATTATTACAGGTATCAGAAGACCGTTATGTTTTTTACTACAACATGCATCATATTATAAGTGATGGTTGGAGTATGGATGTACTGTCAAGAGATGTATTTAAGTATTATGAGTTTTATAGGACTGGTAATGAATTAGAATTACCAGAATTAGGTATTCAGTATAAGGATTATGCAAGTTGGCAATTGTCTCAATTGAGTACAGCTATTTATCAGGGCCATCGAGATTATTGGACGGACTTACTGGGAGGAGATCTTCCCGTTTTAGATTTACCGAGTTCAAAGGTACGTCCCGTGATACAGAGTCATCAAGGTCAATTACTTCGCACTTACATATCAAAGGAATCTACTCAGGGGTTAAAGCGATTTAGCCATCAAGAGGGAGGTACCTTGTTTATGGGCTTACTGTCTAGTTTGAAAGCATTGTTGTACCGTTATACGGGTCAAGAGGATTTGGTAGTAGGGACACCCGTTGCAGGGCGAGAGCATTCAGATTTAGAGGACCAGATAGGATTTTATATCAATACGTTAGCATTACGTAATGAAGTTCGTTCAGAGGATAGTTTTGAAGATTTATTTAGACGGGTTCGTCAAAGGACTTTAGATGCTTATGAGCATCAGGGATATCCTTTTGATCGTCTTGTTGAGGATTTAGAACTTCGTAGGGATACGAGTCGAAGTGCTGTATTTGATATGATGTTGGTATTACAAAACACAGGAGATGCTCATCAGGGAATAGGTATAAGTGATTCAGATGTAGAATTGATAACCGATCAGGGGTTTAATTTAAGCAAGTTTGATTTGAGTTTCACTTTTGAGGAACGTGGTGATTATTTGGCATTGCTACTAGAATACAACACAGATGTTTATGAGCAGGAGATGCTAGAAGGCTTTATAGTTCATTATAAAGAGTTTCTAGAGAAGTTACTTAGTAATCCAGAGGCCTTAATAGGGAGTATAGATTATTTGGCAGAAGAAGAGCGAGTGGAGTTACTAGATGTTTTTAATGCGACCGCGTTTGATTACCCGAGAGATAAGACCGTTGTAGAATTGTTTGAGGAGCAGGTAAGTAAAACCCCAGAGGCCATAGCCGTTGTTTATGAAGAGGAGCGTCTTAGTTATGAGGAGCTTAATAGGCGCAGTAATCAATTAGCACATTATCTACAAGCACATTATACCATCGAGCCAGATGATTTGGTAGGGATTATGCTACCGCGAAGTTCTTGGATGATTGTGGGGATCCTGGGGATCTTAAAGAGTGGAGGGGCTTATGTACCAATCGATCCTGATTACCCAGAGGATCGAATAGCTTATATGTTAGAGGATAGTAAGTGTAAAGTGCTTTTGGACGAAGAATTTCTAGATAAATTTAATAATAATAATAAGTCAGACTATTCGACAGATAATTTATCGATAAGTTTATTGCCTTCTAATTTGTTATATGTTATTTACACGAGTGGCTCTACAGGGAAACCTAAAGGGGTTATGATTGAGCATAGCGGAGTTATTAATCGAATAGATTGGATGTGGAAAACATTTAATTTTAAAGAAGGCGAAGTAGTTTTACAGAAGACCACATTTACATTCGATGTATCCGTTTGGGAGATTTTCTTGCCTTTATGTTGGGGAAATAGAATGATTATTTGTACAAAAGAAGAGACGTATTCTCCTATAGCCCTTATGTCTTTGATAGAAAAGCATGGTGTGAATTCTTTACATTTTGTACCTAGTATGTTTAATTCCTTTTTGTTGGAAGTTTTAGCTATAGAAGGCGCCAAAAAATCCTTACAAAGTGTCAAACGATTGATAGCAAGTGGAGAATCGTTATCAATAGAAAGTGTACGAAGTTGGTATGGGCATTTAAAGGCACCTATTTATAATCTTTATGGCCCAACAGAAGCATCTATAGATGTTACTTACCATAAAACGAGTATTACAGATGAAAAAATTTCAATCGGTGTTCCAATTTCCAACACAGAGATTTACATATTAAATAGGGAGGGCTTATTACAGCCAATAGGCGTTACAGGAGAGATTTCTATAGCAGGATCTGGCTTGGCCCGCGGTTATTTAAACAATGAATCACTTACTAAAGAGCGATTTGTATCAAATCCTTTTATAGAAGGCACTCGTATGTACAAGACGGGAGATTTGGGAATATGGAATAGTGATGGTACGATTACGTTTTTAGGGAGAGAGGATGCTCAGGTAAAGATCCGAGGGTATCGTATCGAATTAGGCGAGATCGAGAGTGTATTATTGGGGCATGCAGATATAGATGAGGCTGTAGTTTTGGCCAATGATAATGATGGAGTTAAGGAGTTGGTTGCATATTTTGTAAGCAGCTTGGATCATGACAGCGCATCACTGCGCAGTTATTTAAAGGGCTTTTTACCCGATTATATGCTACCAAGTTACTATGTATCGATGGAAGGTTTACCCTTAACACCTAATGGCAAGATAGATAGGCGCTCGTTACCCTCACCAGAGGGGTTAGAGATTAGTCATGGAGTAGAATATGTAGCCCCAGAGACAGATACAGAGAAGCAGTTAGTAGTTATATGGGAAGATATTTTAGGCAAAGAGAATATAGGTGTGAAGGATGATTTCTTTGAGTTAGGAGGTCATAGTTTAAAGGCTACACGTCTTTTATCGAAACTTCATAAGACCTTTGATGTAAAGTTAGCATTAAAGGATTTGTTTGTTCACACAGTATTGGAGACTCAGGTATCTTTAATAGAGGAAGCTACAAAGTCTGCGTATGTATCCATCGAAAAGTTAGAAGCATCGTCAGATTATGCTATATCAGATTCACAGCGACGTTTATGGGTTTTGAGTCAATTTGAGGGCGGCTCTTCGGCATACAATATGCCTTCACGTATATTTTTAGATGGCAGTTATGATGTAGATTTATTTAAACGTGCTATTTATTCGGTAGTAGACCGTCATGAGATCTTACGTACTGTTTTTAAGGAGAACTCCCAAGGAGAGATTCGTCAGTGGATATTAGAACGAGATGCTTTAGGTTTTGAGATCGGTGAATTGGATCTACAAGGCGAAGCAGATATCGAGTCCTCGGTATTGAATTATCTGGATAACGACCGTATGGTGGAGTTTGATTTAGCCAAAGGTCCACTATTACGCGCTATATTACTACAGGTATCAGAAGACCGTTATGTTTTTTATTACAATATGCATCATATTATTAGTGATGGATGGAGTATGGATGTATTGTCAAGAGATGTATTTAAGTATTATGAGTTTTATAAGAGTGGAGGCGAATTAGACTTACCAGCGTTACGGATTCAATATAAGGATTATGCGAGTTGGCAATTGTCTCAATTGAGTACATCTATTTATCAGGGCCATCGAGATTATTGGACGGGCTTACTGGGAGGAGATCTTCCCGTTTTAGACTTACCAAGTTCAAAGGTACGTCCCGTGATACAGAGTCATCAAGGTCAATTACTTCGCACTTACATATCAAAGGAATCTACTCAGGGGTTAAAGCGATTTAGCCATCAAGAGGGAGGTACCTTGTTTATGGGCTTACTGTCTAGTTTGAAAGCATTGTTGTACCGTTATACGGGTCAAGAGGATTTGGTAGTTGGAACACCAGTTGCAGGGCGAGAACATTTAGATTTGGAAGACCAGATTGGTTTTTATATTAACACGTTAGCATTACGTAATGCGGTTCATTCAGGGGATAGTTTTGTAGACTTATTTGGTCGAATCCGTCAAACGACATTGGATGCTTATGAGCATCAGGGATATCCTTTTGATCATCTTGTTGAGGATTTAGAACTTCGTAGAGATACGAGTCGAAGTGCTGTATTTGATATCATGGTGGTATTACAAAACACAGGTGACGCGCATCAAGGAGTAGGCGTTAGTGATTCAGATGTAGAATTGATAACCGATCAAGAATTTAGTTTAAGCAAGTTTGATTTGAGTTTCACTTTTGAGGAGCAAGGTGATTATTTGGCACTGTTTCTAGAATACAACACGGATGTTTATGATAAAGCGATGTTAGAAGGCTTTATCGTTCATTATAAAGAATTTCTTGCCTCGTTACTTAGTTTACCAGAGGCTTCTATAGGAGGTATTGATTATTTAAATGATAAGGAGCGTGAAGAGTTGTTAGATGTATTTAATGCTACAGAAGCGATTTATCCAGAGGATCAAACACTTGTAGATTTATTTGAGTCTCAGGTCTTAAAGACACCAGAGGCAATAGCAGTAGTTTATGAAGATGAGCGTCTTAGTTATGAGGAGCTCAATAGCCTGAGTAATCAATTGGCGCATTACTTACAAGCGCATTATGATATCCAGTCAGATGATTTGATTGGTATTAAGTTACCACGTAGTTCATGGATGATTGTAGGGATCTTAGGGATTTTAAAGAGTGGCGGCGCCTATGTTCCAATCGACCCAGATTACCCAGAGGATCGTATCGCATATATGCTTAAAGACAGTAATTGCAAAGTGCTTTTAGATGAAGAGTTTCTAACTGGATTTAAGAGTGATTCAAAAGATTATAGTATAGGTAATCCATCACATAATATAAGTTCTAAAGATTTGGCGTATGTTATTTACACGAGTGGTTCTACAGGAAAGCCTAAAGGCGTTATGATAGAACATAATTCTGTATTAGATTATTGTATAACATTTAAAGAACAATTTAACTTAATTCAATCTGATAAAGTAATACAACAATCATCTATTTCTTTTGATACTCATGTAGAAGAAATATTTCCAATTCTTCTAAGTTCTGGTACTTTATTATTGATGAAAGATAAGGGAGTAAATGTTTTAGAAGTAAAAAAACTAATAGAAATAGAGAAGGCTACAATAGTAAGTACGACTCCATTGATTTTAAAAGAACTAAACCTTATAAGGTTTAATTCGAAGAACTTGCGGCTATTAATTAGTGGTGGGGATAAATTTGAGAAAACATTTGTGTCAAATTTTATTGATAAAATTCAAATTTATAATACTTATGGGCCTACTGAGTTTACAGTATGTGCAACTTACCAAAATGTAATAAAAGAAAGTTTAAGCTCTAATATTGGCGGTCCAATCTCCAACACAAAGATTTATATATTAAATAAAGAAGGGGTTTTACAACCGAAAGGTGTTACAGGAGAGATTTATATAGCAGGTTCTGGCTTGGCTCGCGGTTATTTAAACAATGATGTACTTACTAACGAGCGATTTGTATCGAACCCTTTTAAATCAGGAGTTCGCATGTATAAGACGGGAGATTTGGGGAGATGGAATAGTGATGGCACGATTACGTTTTTAGGACGAGAGGATACTCAGGTTAAGATACGAGGGTATCGCATAGAGTTAGGGGAGGTAGAGAGTGTTTTACTAGAGCATTCTGAGATAGACCAGGCTGTAGTTTTGGCCTATGATTTAGAATCAGGAAAGGAGTTGGTTGCTTATTTTGTGAGTAGTTCTAAACAAGAGAGTTCATCATTACGGGATTATTTAAAGGCATTTTTACCAGACTATATGCATCCGAGTTATTATGTAGCGTTGGACGGCTTACCCTTAACACCCAATGGTAAAATAGATAGACGATCATTACCATCCCCTAAGGGACTGGAGATAAGCCATGGCGTAGAGTATGTAGCTCCAGAGACAGAGACACAAAAGAAGTTGGTGGCTATTTGGGAAGAGGTCTTAGGTAAGGATAATATAGGACTTAAGGATGATTTCTTTGAACTTGGAGGACATAGTTTAAAAGCATTAAAAGTGTTATTCAAAATTAATGCTGAATTGAATGTTTTATTAAATATTGAAGAACTTTTTATGCATAATAAATTAGAAGATTTATCAGATGAAATTGATAATCGAATATGGAATCAATCAAAAAATGGTGAGGATTTAGGAGATTTTGAAGAATTGAAATTTTAATGTTTTATGAAAGATTTTATTAAAAAACTGCGAAATAATAATATAAAAATTATGCTTGTCGGAGATGAGCTCAAAATTTCATTTCCAAAAGGACAAAAGCCTAATAAAGTGTTTATTTCTGAAATTAAGAATAAGAAAAATGTACTAATTAGATATTTATCAAATATTGATAATGGATTACAAAAAAATGAAATTGAAGTTTTAGCAGAGCAAGAAAACTATAGTTTATCTTCTTCACAGCGCCGTTTATGGATTTTGAGTCAATTTGAGGGTGGATCTTCGGCATACAATATGCCTTCACGTATATTATTAGATGGCAGTTATGATATTGATTTATTTAAGCGTGCTATTTATTCCGTAGTAGATCGTCATGAGATCTTACGTACTGTTTTTAAGGAAGACTCTAGTGGAGAGATTCGTCAGTGGATATTAGAGCGGGAAGCTTTAGGTTTTGAGATCGGTGAATTGGATCTTCGAGGGGAGTTAGATATAGAGTCCTCGGTATTGCGTTATCTGGATAGCGACCGTATGGAGGAGTTTGATTTAGCCGAAGGGCCACTATTACGTGCTGTATTATTACAGGTATCAGAAGATAGTTATGTTTTTTACTACAACATGCATCATATCATAAGTGATGGTTGGAGTATGGATGTATTGTCAAGAGATGTATTTAAGTATTATGAGTTTTATAAGACTGGTAATGAATTAGAATTACCAGAATTAGATATTCAGTATAAGGATTATGCGAGTTGGCAATTGTCTCAATTGAGTACAGCTACTTATCAGGGCCATCGAGATTATTGGACGGGTTTACTGGGAGGAGATCTTCCCGTTTTAGATTTACCAAGTTCAAAGGTACGTCCTGTGATACATAGTCATCAAGGTCAATTACTTCACACCTACATATCAAAGGAATCTACTCAGGGTTTAAAGCGATTTAGCCATCAAGAGGGCGGCACTTTGTTTATGGGTTTATTGTCTAGTTTGAAAGCATTGTTGTACCGTTATACGGGTCAAGAGGATTTGATAATTGGAATACCAGTGGCAGGACGAGAACATTCAGATTTGGAAGATCAGATTGGTTTTTATATCAATATGCTTGCACTGCGAAATGTGGTTCATTCAGAGGATAGTTTTATAGACTTATTTGGTCGAATCCGTCAAACGACATTGGATGCTTATGAGCATCAGGGATATCCTTTTGATCGTCTTGTAGAGGATTTAGAACTTCGTAAGGAAGCGGGGCGTAATGTGATTTACGATATTTCAGTTGTGCTTCAGAATTTCGAAGAAAGATCTACTGTTTTAGAACCTACCGAAGAAATGGTGAATACCATCTATGACGATGGAGTAAGTGTGAGTAAAAATGATATAGAATTTACCTTTGGAGAGCAAGGCGATTATCTTTATTTAAATGTTGGATACAACACGGATGTTTATGATAAAGCGATGTTAGAAGGTTTTATCGTTCATTATAAAGAATTTCTTGCCTCGTTACTTAGCTTTCCAGAGGCTTCTATAGGAGGTATTGATTATTTAAATGATAAGGAGCGTGATGAGTTGTTATATGTATTTAATGCTACAGAAGTGGCTTATCCACGGGATCAAACGGTTGTAGATTTATTTGAGTCTCAGGTCTTAAAGACACCAGAAGCAATAGCAGTAGTTTATGAAGATGAGCGTCTTAGTTATGAGGAACTCAATAGACGTAGTAATCAATTGGCACATTACTTACAAGCGCATTATGATATTCAGCCAGATGATTTGATTGGTATTATGTTACCACGTAGTTCTTGGATGATTGTAGGGATCTTAGGGATTTTAAAGAGTGGCGGCGCCTATGTTCCAATCGACCCAGATTATCCAGAGGATCGTAAATCATATATAATATCGGAGACAAATTTAAAGACACTGATTATTAATTCAGAAAGTATGTTTGATGTTTTAGACTTAGAAACTAGCATACTAGCGATAGACATAGAGCTTGAGGATTACACTGAAGATATTGAAAATACCATAAACTCACCACATGATATAGGTTCTAATGATCTGGCATATGTTATTTACACGAGTGGATCAACAGGGAATCCTAAAGGTGTTATGATAGAGCATAAATCGATTGTTCGTTTAGTGAAGGATACTAATTATTTTCAAATCAATGAAAGCGATAGTATTTTAAGTCTTTCAAACTATGCTTTTGATGGTTCTATATTCGATATTTTTATGCCTCTTCTTAATGGAGGTATTTTGGTATTGTCTTCAAAGAGCGTTTTTTTAGATATTGAAAAACTAAACAACCTAATAAAGAAGGAGAACATAGATAGTTTTTTCTTGACTACAGTGTTATTTAATTCATTGGTTGAATCAGAATTAGATTCATTAAAGGGTCTTAAATATGTTTTATTTGGAGGAGAAAGAGTTTCTGTTAAGCATGTTAGGAAATTTAGAGAGTTATACCCAGAAGTTAATCTTCATCATGTATATGGTCCGACAGAAAACACTACATTTTCTTCTTGGTATAAGGTCGGTGAGATTCCAAAAGTAGCTCAAACCATACCGATCGGTTCAGGAATATCAAATAGTACATGTTATATTTTAGATGAACAACATCATTTAGTTCCAAAAGGAGTTATAGGGGAGATTTATTTGGGAGGAGAAGGCTTGGCTCGAGGCTATTTAAAAGCGTCAGAGCTAACCTCAATGAAGTTTATAAAATCACCATTTAAAGAAGGATTACGATTATATAAAACTGGTGATTTAGGAAGATGGACATTTAGCGGAGATATTGAATTTATAGAGAGGAAGGATAATCAGGTAAAGATTCGAGGGTATCGTATCGAATTAGGTGAGATAGAGAGTGTTTTACTGGGTCATTCTGAGATTGACCAGGCTGTAGTTTTGGCCTATGATTTAGAATCAGGAAAGGAGTTGGTCGCTTATTTTGTGAGTAGTTCAGATCAAGATAGTTCATCGTTACGTGATTATTTAAAGGCGTTTTTACCAGACTATATGCTTCCGAGTTACTATGTAGCGTTGGAGGTCTTCCCCTTAACACCTAATGGCAAGATAGATAGGCGCTCATTGCCATCCCCTAAGGGTCTGGAGGTAGGACATGGGGTAATATATGTAGCTCCAGAGACAGAAACTCAAAAGAAGTTAGTAGCTATTTGGGAAGCGGTCTTAGGTAAGGATAAGATTGGGCTCAAGGATGATTTCTTTGAACTAGGCGGCCATAGTCTCAAGGCTATGAGTCTTTTATCAAAGCTTCATAAGGCTTTTGAGGTAAAGTTAGCTTTGAAAGATTTGTTTGTTAACACAGTATTGGAGACACAGGTTTCTTTATTAGAGGAAGCTACAAAGTCTGAGTATGTATCAATCGAAAAGATAGATGTATCGTTAAATTATGCTATATCAGATTCACAGCGCCGTTTATGGGTTTTGAGTCAATTTGATGGCGGATCTTCGGCATACAATATACCTTCACGTATATTATTAGATGGCAGTTATGATATAGAGTTATTTAAGCGTGCTATTTATTCCGTGGTAGATCGTCATGAGATCTTACGTACTGTTTTTAAGGAAGACTCTAGTGGAGAGATTCGTCAATGGATATTAGAGCGGGAAGCTTTAGGTTTTGAGATCGGTGAATTGGATCTTCGAGGGGAGTTAGATATAGAGTCCTCGGTATTGCGTTATCTGGATAGCGACCGTATGGTGGAGTTTGATTTAGCCGAAGGGCCACTATTACGTGCTGTATTATTACAGGTATCAGAAGACCGTTATGTTTTTTACTACAACATGCATCATATTATAAGTGATGGTTGGAGTATGGATGTACTGTCAAGAGATGTATTTAAGTATTATGAGTTTTATAGGACTGGTAATGAATTAGAATTACCAGAATTAGGTATTCAGTATAAGGATTATGCAAGTTGGCAATTGTCTCAATTGAGTACAGCTATTTATCAGGGCCATCGAGATTATTGGACGGACTTACTGGGAGGAGATCTTCCCGTTTTAGATTTACCGAGTTCAAAGGTACGTCCCGTGATACAGAGTCATCAAGGTCAATTACTTCGCACTTACATATCAAAGGAATCTACTCAGGGGTTAAAGCGATTTAGCCATCAAGAGGGAGGTACCTTGTTTATGGGCTTACTGTCTAGTTTGAAAGCATTGTTGTACCGTTATACGGGTCAAGAGGATTTGGTAGTAGGGACACCCGTTGCAGGGCGAGAGCATTCAGATTTAGAGGACCAGATAGGATTTTATATCAATACGTTAGCATTACGTAATGAAGTTCGTTCAGAGGATAGTTTTGAAGATTTATTTAGACGGGTTCGTCAAAGGACTTTAGATGCTTATGAGCATCAGGGATATCCTTTTGATCGTCTTGTTGAGGATTTAGAACTTCGTAGGGATACGAGTCGAAGTGCTGTATTTGATATGATGTTGGTATTACAAAACACAGGAGATGCTCATCAGGGAATAGGTATAAGTGATTCAGATGTAGAATTGATAACCGATCAGGGGTTTAATTTAAGCAAGTTTGATTTGAGTTTCACTTTTGAGGAACGTGGTGATTATTTGGCATTGCTACTAGAATACAACACAGATGTTTATGAGCAGGAGATGCTAGAAGGCTTTATAGTTCATTATAAAGAGTTTCTAGAGAAGTTACTTAGTAATCCAGAGGCCTTAATAGGGAGTATAGATTATTTGGCAGAAGAAGAGCGAGTGGAGTTACTAGATGTTTTTAATGCGACCGCGTTTGATTACCCGAGAGATAAGACCGTTGTAGAATTGTTTGAGGAGCAGGTAAGTAAAACCCCAGAGGCCATAGCCGTTGTTTATGAAGAGGAGCGTCTTAGTTATGAGGAGCTTAATAGGCGCAGTAATCAATTAGCACATTATCTACAAGCACATTATACCATCGAGCCAGATGATTTGGTAGGGATTATGCTACCGCGAAGTTCTTGGATGATTGTGGGGATCCTGGGGATCTTAAAGAGTGGAGGGGCTTATGTACCAATCGATCCTGATTACCCAGAGGATCGAATAGCTTATATGTTAGAGGATAGTAAGTGTAAAGTGCTTTTGGACGAAGAATTTCTAGATAAATTTAATAATAATAATAAGTCAGACTATTCGACAGATAATTTATCGATAAGTTTATTGCCTTCTAATTTGTTATATGTTATTTACACGAGTGGCTCTACAGGGAAACCTAAAGGGGTTATGATTGAGCATAGCGGAGTTATTAATCGAATAGATTGGATGTGGAAAACATTTAATTTTAAAGAAGGCGAAGTAGTTTTACAGAAGACCACATTTACATTCGATGTATCCGTTTGGGAGATTTTCTTGCCTTTATGTTGGGGAAATAGAATGATTATTTGTACAAAAGAAGAGACGTATTCTCCTATAGCCCTTATGTCTTTGATAGAAAAGCATGGTGTGAATTCTTTACATTTTGTACCTAGTATGTTTAATTCCTTTTTGTTGGAAGTTTTAGCTATAGAAGGCGCCAAAAAATCCTTACAAAGTGTCAAACGATTGATAGCAAGTGGAGAATCGTTATCAATAGAAAGTGTACGAAGTTGGTATGGGCATTTAAAGGCACCTATTTATAATCTTTATGGCCCAACAGAAGCATCTATAGATGTTACTTACCATAAAACGAGTATTACAGATGAAAAAATTTCAATCGGTGTTCCAATTTCCAACACAGAGATTTACATATTAAATAGGGAGGGCTTATTACAGCCAATAGGCGTTACAGGAGAGATTTATATAGCAGGATCTGGCTTGGCCCGCGGTTATTTAAACAATGAATCACTTACTAAAGAGCGATTTGTCTCAAATCCCTTTAAAGAAGGTACTCGTATGTACAAGAC
>NZ_JQLP01000008.1:0-156497 GCF_000744275.1 Gillisia sp. Hel_I_29 | reverse complement strand
GGGAAAGGTGAAAAGAACCGTGAATAACGGAGTGAAATAGATCCTGAAACCATACGCTTACAAGCGGTCGGAGCCTTTAGGGGTGACGGCGTGCCTTTTGCATAATGAGCCTACGAGTTACCGTTGCCAGCAAGGTTAAGCCTTTAAGAGGTGGAGCCGTAGCGAAAGCGAGTCTTAATAGGCGCTGTAGTTGGTAGTGGTAGACGCGAAACCGTGTGATCTACCCTTGGGCAGGTTGAAGCTGTGGTAACACATAGTGGAGGACCGAACCCGTTGACGTTGAAAAGTCTTGGGATGACCTGAGGGTAGGGGTGAAAGGCCAATCAAACTCGGAAATAGCTCGTACTCCCCGAAATGCATTTAGGTGCAGCGATAATTTAGTTTTATAGAGGTAGAGCTACTGATTGGATGCGGGGGCTTCACCGCCTACCAATTCCTGACAAACTCCGAATGCTATAAAATGATTTTTATCAGTGAGGGCATGGGTGCTAAGGTCCATGTCCGAGAGGGAAAGAACCCAGACCATCAGCTAAGGTCCCCAAATGTATATTAAGTTGAAAAAACGCGGTTGAACTGCCCAGACAGCTAGGATGTTGGCTTGGAAGCAGCCATTCATTTAAAGAGTGCGTAACAGCTCACTAGTCGAGCGGTTCGGCATGGATAATAATCGGGCATAAATATACTACCGAAGCTATGGATTTACAGATTACTGTAAGTGGTAGGGGAGCATTCTAATAGGGTTGAAGGTGTACTGCGAGGTATGCTGGACTAATTAGAAAAGAAAATGTAGGCATAAGTAACGATAATGCGGGCGAGAAACCCGCACACCGAAAGACTAAGGTTTCCTCAGCTATGCTAATCAGCTGAGGGTTAGTCGGGACCTAACGCGACCCCGAATGGGTTAGTGGATGGACAACAGATTAATATTTCTGTACCTGCCCCACGTTAAACGTGACGGAGGCGAAAAGTTAGTGCGTACTGACGGAATAGTACGTTGAAGCCAGTGGTAACACGGCGATAGTACACAAAAGCTTCGGCCGGCGTGATAATCTAGCAAATCGACTTCCAAGAAAAGCAAGTGGTGGCAGCCCGTACCGTAAACCGACACAGGTAGTTGGGATGAGAATTCTAAGGTGCTCGAGAGATTCATGGTTAAGGAACTAGGCAAAATCGACCCGTAACTTCGGGAGAAGGGTCGCCCATCTTCGGATGGGCCGCAGTGAAGAGGTCCAGGCGACTGTTTATCAAAAACACAGGGCTCTGCTAAATCGAAAGATGACGTATAGGGCCTGACACCTGCCCGGTGCTGGAAGGTTAAGAGGAGATGTTAGCTTCGGCGACGCATTGAATTGAAGCCCCAGTAAACGGCGGCCGTAACTATAACGGTCCTAAGGTAGCGAAATTCCTTGTCGGGTAAGTTCCGACCTGCACGAATGGTGCAACGATCTGGACACTGTCTCAACCATGAGCTCGGTGAAATTGTAGTATCGGTGAAGATGCCGATTACCCGCTGTGGGACGAAAAGACCCCGTGCACCTTTACTATAGCTTAGTATTGACTTTGGACAAGTGATGTGTAGGATAGGTGGGAGACGTTGAAGCTGCATCGCTAGGTGTGGTGGAGTCATTGTTGAAATACCACCCTTTACTTGTTTGAAGCCTAACTTCCAATGGAAGGACAATGCTTGGTGGGTAGTTTGACTGGGGTGGTCGCCTCCAAAAGAGTAACGGAGGCTTCTAAAGGTTCCCTCAGCACGCTTGGTAACCGTGCGTAGAGTGCAATGGCATAAGGGAGCTTGACTGAGAGACATACAGGTCGATCAGGTACGAAAGTAGAGCATAGTGATCCGGTGGTTCCGCATGGAAGGGCCATCGCTCAAAGGATAAAAGGTACGCCGGGGATAACAGGCTGATCTCCCCCAAGAGCTCACATCGACGGGGGGGTTTGGCACCTCGATGTCGGCTCGTCACATCCTGGGGCTGGAGAAGGTCCCAAGGGTTGGGCTGTTCGCCCATTAAAGTGGCACGCGAGCTGGGTTCAGAACGTCGTGAGACAGTTCGGTCTCTATCTACAGTGGGCGTTAGAAATTTGAGTGGATCTGACTCTAGTACGAGAGGACCGAGTTGGACGAACCTCTGGTGCACCAGTTGTCACGCCAGTGGCATTGCTGGGTAGCTACGTTCGGAAGGGATAAGCGCTGAAAGCATATAAGCGCGAAACCCACCACAAGATGAGATTTCTTTAAAGGACCGTGGGAGACTACCACGTTGATAGGCCATAGGTGTAAAGGCAGTAATGTCATAGCCGAGTGGTACTAATAATCCGTAAAGCTTAGTGCAGTTCTCCCCCTACATCCCCTAAAGGGGACTATAAAGGGGAGAGCGAAAAACCTATCTAATTGCATTGTTATTTATCTAATTTTCTTCTATTGTTTATTTCCTATATATGTTATGTTATTAGAAGTTAGTTATACACTTTTGAGTGTATCACTGCTTAAAGATTTAAGGTGGCTATTGCATCGGGGCTCACCTCTTCCCATTCCGAACAGAGAAGTTAAGCCCGTTAGCGCAGATGGTACTGCTGTATTGTGGGAGAGTATGTCGTCGCCTTGTTTTTGAAAACCCCTTCATCACCAGATGAAGGGGTTTTTTTATACCCTATACTCAAATAGGAACAACCCAGCGTTACACATAATAAAACCCCTCCCGGATAGCGATATCCCGGAAAGGGTGTTGTTGTTTTATATACCCAATTCGCAACACTTCAGTTCCTATATATAATACACCACCCCATCTGGAGATTACCTCTGCATGGGGTGGTGTGTTTTTATATTAGAATTTTATGCTGACTCGGCCAGGGATTGTAGCAAGCTACCACGTAGCGCGAAAAGCCCGGCGATAAACCATCAGGTTTAGCGGGACGCATCAATCAAATATGGTTAATTTTAAGTCACCTAAAAATAAATTGCAAGTGTTGTAAAGTGTGATATTATTTATTGATCTATATAGTCTTTATACTCTAAAAAGAACAGTTCTAAACTATTCATTCTATCTTCAAAAAACAGCATTACATTTTCCCAATCTTTGTGATTATGTATGTTCACACCTTGCAGTTCCACGAATATCCTAGAAACAATCTTTCCTTCCTCTAAAATATAGTTATCATCAAAAATTGCATCAGGTAAATGTTCTGATATTAAAATACTCTTTAACGTAACTATTCGCTCGAAGTAATAAGCTCTTATAAGTTCCTCATTTGCAGTTACGTCTAAAGATACTTGTGCTACCTTATTATTAAATGTGAACTTTAGCTGGAGATCCTTGATCTTGGTATTATATAAAATCCATTTTCTTTTATACGTCTTTCCAAAAGCAATCCAGAAAGCTTCCCTAACTCGTTTTGACTCTTCTCTGCTAAACATATTATAAAAGATAAGCGAGTAAGATTCCGATCACAATCACACCTAACTTAGAGGCATTGAATTTATGATTTTTGGATGTTTCAAAAAGGATGGTAGTAGAAACATGTAAGAAAATACCAATAACTAGTGCACTTATATATGTACTGTAGGTATTCAAAAATTCAAAATTAGATTGTATAAAACTTCCTAAAGGCGTCATTAATGCAAAAATCATCAAGAATAAGATCACCTTTGGCTTTCCAATTTTAGAATGTATAAGAAAGGTAGATAAAATCGCTGCTATTGGAATTTTATGGATTACAACGCCATATAATAAATGTGAGGTATGATTAAGTGGAAAACCTTCTAATAAAGAATGTGTACACAAACTAACCAACAAAACTATAGGAAATTGTCTATTATTCTCATCTAAATGTAAATGTCCGTGCTCTGCACCCTTGGAAAGAAACTCTAATAAAATTTGAAGCAATAACCCTAGCATAATGAAGATCCCAATATGAGCATTGTTGGTGCTATAGACTTCGGGTAGGAGTTCAAATACAGTGACAGACAGTAGATAAGCTCCACTAAAAGAAAGTAGTAATTTAAAACCTACAGAATTAGAGGGTTTTAAAAATCTTGATATAATGTATCCTAGGAGTACAGCAAGAATTAAAAGAATATAGATCATCAATAATTTTGATTGAATTTTTTAATAAAGAAATACTTAGTCGGATACTTACTTAAAATATTTCAATACTACCAATATTAACTATAAGACACCTTGGGTCTATTATTTTATCCTGTAAAATTAACGTATTTTTGCGGTTCTATAAATTTATGAAATGGGAAATAATTTTGAGATGGTGGCAAAAACTCTTTATGGGTTTGAACCAATATTAGCTAAAGAATTACGTGCGCTTGGAGCAATGGATATCGTTGAAGGTACTCGTAACGTAAAATTTAGTGGGGATATTGGATTTATGTACAAAGCTAATCTTTGCTTAAGAACTGCTATTAAGATCTTAAAACCTTTTAAAACCTTTAAAATTAGAACAGAGGATGATCTATACAGAGAGATCAAGAAGATAGCCTGGGAAGAATTTATGAATGTTAATGATACTTTAGCTATAGATGCAACGGTTCATTCAGAAAAGTTTACTCATTCTATGTATATAGCTCAAAAAACTAAGGATGCTATAGTTGATAGATTTAGAGAGAAATACGATGATAGACCGAATGTAGATCTAGATTTTCCAACCTTGCGGGTAAATATTCATATTGAAAATGAAACCTGTAATGTGGCTCTAGACAGCTCTGGCCAGTCTTTGCATAAGAGAGGATATAAAACAGCAACCAATATTGCACCTATTAATGAAGTGCTTGCTGCAGGTCTTTTGCTATTATCTGGTTGGGATGGACAGAGTGATTTTCTGGACCCGATGTGTGGTAGTGGAACGATACTTATTGAAGCAGCGATGATTGCCTGTAATATTCCCCCAAACTTAAATAGAAAAGAATTTGCTTTTGAAAAATGGAAAGATTGGGATGTAGATTTGTTTGAAAAAATTGAAGAATCTGTATTAAAGAAAGTTAGAGAATATCATTTTACCATGTTAGGATACGACACTGCTCCTTCTGCAGTGAATAAAGCTATAGATAATATAGAGAATGCTAATTTATCTGATTATATAAAGGTGAAGCAGCAAGATTTCTTTGCGAGCGTTAAACAAAATGACAGACACTTGCATATGGTTTTTAATCCTCCATATGGGGAACGCTTGAATATTGATATGCCTGCTTTCTATAAAGAAATAGGAGATACTTTAAAACAAAGTTATCCAGGAACAGAGTCGTGGTTTATTACTTCCAATTTAGAATCTATTAAGCATGTTGGATTGAGACCTTCAAGAAAGATCAAACTTTTTAATGGCTCTTTAGAATCTAAACTTTTAAAATATGAGATCTATGAAGGAACAAAGAAACTTCATAAAATAAAAGATAGCCAAGATTAATTCTTGGCTTTTTTGTATAATGGTATTAAATAGGAAATACTGTAATTATAACCAACACCAAAGAAACTATCATCATACGTTCTATTAAATCCAGGAATGGTAAGATTGTCAAAATCTCTAGGAGTTGTTTGAGCTATTCTTCGTTTAAGTTGAACGTTACCTCCTAAATATAGATTATTTAAAACTTCAACTTTTATACCTACCATTAATTCCAGCCAACTTGCATTTAAACCTTTTGCCTCTATAGCCTCTGTATTTACATTAGGCGGAAAATATTGGGAATCTGTATAAATAACATATTCATCCAAGGTTTGTGAAAAGGTTGCAAAGCCATATCTAGCACCTACAATTATCATATTCTCCATTCCAGTCCAATTCTCATAAGCATTATAATCTGCCCCCAATTTAATATAACTCCCTTTAGCTGTAACAGCTAGAGTGCTACTTTCATAATTTAAAGTTTCATTACCAATTTCTGCGGCGAGATAGTAGTTCTTATAAACTCTATAATCTCCCATAAGTTCAAATCCGCTATAATCCTCTTCTGCGAAAGATCTTATGAGCTTACTTAGGTCTGTTCCTACTCTTAGACCATATTTTTCTTTGAACTTAAGAGAATCGGTAACCGTTTGAGATCTTACCGATGCTAATCCAGATAGAAAAAAGATGCTAATGGTAAATAGAAATATATGTAATTGTTTCATTGTCTATAATGCTGTCATTAACTGTAAAATCTTTGATCCAATTTTCTGAAGTATCACCCTCTGGTTTGCTTATTTGAACCTGAACATCTTCATATAAAATTCTATAGCCGCAAGCTCTACTTAAATATTGCTCATTTCTGGTATAGTTAAATCTTACCAAATCTGAATTTGGAGGATTTTGCTCACTTATTTCCCCATCGCTATCTGCAGCGTATTCAGTAAATAAATACTCTGTTGTAGAACTATTTGTATTTAAAGGAATTTCTATAGCAGAAGTTGTACTTCTTTTAATAAGAGTATCTGTCAAATCTTCTACGTTGATCGCTCTTACAGATAAATTGATCACAGATTTAGCAGCATTCGCATCATTTTCTATATCATAGAAATTCACTTTGATGAGGGGTGTAGTTATTGTAGATGCAGAACAAATGTCATCTTTTTGGCAACTTATGGTTAATAGCAGTATTGCTAAAGATCCAAATAGCACCCTCTTATAATTGAAACCTATCTTCTTTCTAAACATACTACGTTCTCTACATGAAAAGTTTGCGGAAACATGTCTACTGGCTGCACTCTTGTAACCTTATAATGCTCATCTAATAGCGCAAGATCTCTAGCCTGTGTGGCAGAATTACAACTTACATAGACAATTCTTTGAGGCAAGATACCAATAATTTGAGCAACAACATCTTTATGCATTCCATCTCTAGGAGGATCTGTAACAATTACATCTGGGTGCCCGTGTAGTTTAATGAATTCTGAAGTGAAAACTTTTCTCATATCTCCAGCAAAGAACTCTGTGTTTTCTATATTATTACGCTTCGCATTTTCTTTAGCATCTTCAATAGCAACAGGTACAGCTTCTATTCCAACCACTTTAGCAGCATTTTTTGCTATAAATTGAGCAATTGTTCCAGTACCGGTATAGAGGTCATATACCAATTCTTTCCCTGTGAGTCCTGCAAAATCTCTAGTTATCTTATAAAGTTCAAATGCTTGTTCTGAATTTGTTTGATAGAAAGACTTTGCATTGATCTTAAATTTGAGACCTTCCATTTCTTCAAAAATATGATCACGTCCTTTGTAACATATTACATCTTGATCATATATAGTATCATTACCCTTAGGATTTACTACATACTGTAATGATGTAATCTCAGGAAATTTATCGGCAAGATTATTTAGTAATAATTCTCGTTTTTCTTTTTCATCTGAAAAGAACTGTACTAACACCATGATCTCTCCTATAGAAGAAGTTCTTATCATTAACGTTCTTAAAAGTCCTCGTTGTTCTCTTGTATTAAAAAAAGATAGGTCGTTCTCTATTGCAAACTGCTTTACAAAGTTACGAATGCTGTTACTTGGGTCTGCTTGAAGGTGACATTTTTTTATATCTAAGATCTTATCCCACATTCCCGGAATATGAAATCCTAAAGCTTCTTTGTCATTAAAATCTTCATTGCTTCTTATTTCGTCTAAAGTTATCCAACGGCTATCGCTAAAAGAAAACTCCATTTTATTTCTATAGAAGTAAATATCCTTACTTCCTAAAATAGGAGTCATCTCTGGTAATTCAATCTTTCCTAGGCGCTTTAGATTATTTTCAACTTCTTGTTGCTTGTAAAATAATTGATGCTCATAACCCATAAATTGCCACTTGCATCCACCACAAGTCCCAAAATGTTGGCAAACAGGTTCTACACGTTTATCAGAAAGTTTATGGAATTCTATTGCAGTACCTTCGTAAAAAGCCTTTTTCTTTCTTGTGGTTTGAATGTCTGCAACATCTCCAGGAACGGCGTTGTTAATAAATATTACTTTACCGTCTGGCGCCTTTGCAATGCTTTTACCTTTAGCTCCGGCATCCAGAATTTCCAATTGTTCAAATACCTGATTTCTTTTCTTTCTTCCCATAGCGCAAAAATAGGATATTTGTAAAGATTTATTAATGCTGTCATTATAAATTTCAGTTTACATTTAGTAATTTGCGGGAGTTGTGTTTGGATGATTTCTCTCCTCCTAGATTTTCTTCATTGAAAAATAGGAAAGAAGGAATTTTAGAAAATAAATCATTAAATAATTCGACATGCGATTAGAAAAGATCAACTCTTCCGAAGAAGCGATACAAATGGAAGATAAACACGGAGCTCATAATTACCATCCACTACCTGTAGTACTTAGTAGAGGAGAAGGAGTATATGTGTGGGACGTAGAAGATAAGAAATATTATGACTTTCTTTCAGCATATTCAGCAGTAAATCAAGGTCATTGTCATCCTAAAATTGTAAAAGCAATGCATGATCAGGCTTCTAAACTAGCCTTGACTTCTAGAGCTTTTCATAATGATGTTTTAGGACCTTACGAAAAATATACTACCGAGTATTTCAAATTCGACAAAATGTTGCCGATGAATACCGGTGCAGAGGCTGTAGAAACTGCTATTAAAATTGCTAGAAAATGGGCTTATGAGCGCAAAGGTGTTCATGAGAAAGAAGCACAGATCATTGTTTGTGAAAATAACTTTCACGGAAGAACAACTACGGTGATCTCTTTTTCTAACGATGAAAATGCACGTAAGAATTTTGGACCTTACACTCCAGGTTTTATTAAGATAGCTTATAATGATATAGATGCATTAGAAACTGCTTTAAAAAGCAATGATAATATAGCCGGGTTTTTAGTGGAACCTATTCAAGGGGAAGCAGGAGTTTTTACTCCATCTGATGATTATATGAAGAAGGCCAAAGAATTATGTAAAGCTCATAATGTACTTTTTATTGCGGATGAGATTCAAACTGGAATTGCGAGAACCGGTGCTTTATTAGCAGTTTGTGGAAATTGCACGTGTCAAGGACATTGCGAAAGACAGGAAACCTATACAAGACCAGATCTATTGATTCTTGGGAAAGCCCTTTCTGGAGGTAATTATCCGGTTTCTGCAGTATTAGCAGATAATGCAGTGATGGATGTTATTCAGCCAGGACAACACGGTTCTACTTTTGGTGGTAACCCGGTTGCAGGAGCAGTGGCGGTTGCGGCGTTAGAAGTGGTGAAGGATGAGAATTTAGCTCAAAATGCTAGAAAGCTGGGTGATATTTTTAGAAAAGAAATGAATGATTATATAAAGACTAGTGACCTTGTTTCTCTTGTAAGAGGTAGAGGGTTATTAAATGCTATAGTTATTAATGATTCTGAAGATAGTTCTACTGCCTGGGATATTTGTGTTGCTTTAAAAGAAAATGGGCTTTTAGCAAAGCCAACTCACGGTAATATTATTAGATTTGCTCCACCGTTGGTAATGACGGAAGCAGAACTTAAAGATTGTGTTCAAATTATTATTAAGACGTTAAAAACGTTTGAGAAATAATAATTTTAGCATTAAGATCATTTATAAGGCTGCTCGTTGTACTCTCGGGCAGCTTTTTTATTTTTATATAATACCCTAATATTTTGGAGATAACCCCAGAGCTTATAAATTATCTTGAAGACTTTCTTACTCCCCGGAGAAAGGAACTATTTGAAAAAGTCATTAACCAAAGAACCAATCATTTTACGGTGGTTACAGAAGATGTCTATCAACTACATAATACCAGCGCGGTTATTAGAAGTTGTGATGTCTTTGGAGTTCAGAACATACATGTTATAGAAGAGCGAAATCTAAAAAAGATAGATCGTGAAATAGCTATGGGAGCTCAAAAATGGGTAAGTCTAAATAGGCATCATAGCAGTAAAGAATGTATCAAAGACTTACGGGAAAGTGGTTATCAAATTGTAGCTACAACGCCTCACGGAAACACTCAAAATATCCAAGATTTTGATGTAACAAAACCTTCTGCAATATTTTTTGGAACGGAGAGACATGGACTTTCACAAGAGATTATGGAGCAAGCAGATGCTTTTATTAAGATACCAATGCGCGGATTTACAGAAAGTTTAAATATTTCAGTTTCTGCAGCCATCATTCTTCAACACCTTACTCAGGAGCTTCGAAATAAAAATGTTTCATGGGAATTATCTGATGTTGAGAAAAACCTTGTAAAGTATGAATGGTTGCAAAAATCATTTAAAGATTTAGATAAAATCGTAGAAGATTTTAAGAATAAGTAATAATTATATAAAATTAAGTTCGTAATTTCCATCCATGACGTTATTTTTCTATACCCTAATTGCAATTATAACTTTTTTCGCATTCTTACATGCTTGGGCGAGCAAAGAATTTAATATTAGCCGCACCGTTGTTATAAACAGACCTAAAGATGAAGTCTTTAATTATGTAAGACAACTTAAAAATGAGCATACCTGGATGCCGTGGTTCGTTCAGGATTTTGAAGGTGTTCTAAAGTATAAAGGTGAGGATGGGAAGCTAGACGCGTTACTTTACTGGAAAGGACACAAATTGTTTAAGGAAGGAACCCAAAAAATTATAAAGATTCATCAGGGTAAGATCATAGAAACAAGATTTCTTATAGTAAGTCCTATGAAAACAGTAATTCTAGATTATAAAGGTCTTAAAGAAATGGATGAGAATAAAACTAAAATGGTTTGGGGAGTTAAAGGTGGTTTAGCTTTTCCATTTTCTGTGATTGCACTTTTACATCCTATAGAAAAGGCCTATGGTAATGATTTAGAGGCAGGATTAAAGAATCTTAAGAATTTAATGGAAGTGAAGAACCAGTATAGAGAACCTTCTGTTTATAGATAATTTAATCTCTCTTTAAAACTTTATACTCTTCATAACATCCACTTATTGCATCTAATATTTGCAGATCATTAGCACTTCTTATAAAATCTTTTGAATAGCTACATCTAGCTAAAATTTCATCAATATCTACTTCTCTAATTTGTAGCACAGCAGCAAGGGTTTGTCTGTCAAATTTTGTCTGTAGTAGATTGCGTATCTCATCATCGTCTTTCATTTTACGAAGCTTACGCATTTGTTTTGGCTTATTACCAAACATGTTATAGAGTGCATCTGCTGGATTAAAAATTGCACCTAAAGCTCTGCTGGCAGCACTTGGTGTATATTCCCCGCCTTCATAACCTGCATTAAGTCCGGATATACTATATCTGTAATTTTCGTAGATAGGAATATTCTTTACATCAATCTCTAAATAACCGGTAAGTTTAAGAGGAGAAACCACTACTTCTTCTAAGGCAATTCCAAGTTCTGTCATTTTCACTTTGACAGATCCATATTTTAACCAATCGTTAGTTACTCTTACTTGAATGGTTTTAAACCCTAGATATGAGAAAAATAAGGTGTCATTAACTGTAGCCTGAAGTTCAAAATCTCCTTCATTAGAAGAGGTTGTTCCTTTAACCTGATTGAGATTTACCACGTTTACATTTTCCAAAGGAAGGTCATTGGCGGCATTAAGAACTTTTCCTTTAACAATATCAGGATTTTGAGAAAACCCGGCAATACTAATTAAAAAAAGAATGGTGAAGGCTAAAAATAATCTCATAAAACATAATTACAATGGGTGGAAAGTACATTAAATATTATACCAAAACCACCCATTGTTAATTTATTATTTAAGAACGTTTAGATTTTCTTCTGTTTACAGAACTTTCTATATTCTTTTTACGTCCACCGCTTTTTTCAGAAGATGAATCAGATCTTCTTCTACTTGGAGCTTCTGAGGATGAAGATGATCTTGGACCTTTATCAAAGGTTTTTTCTGATCTTCTTCTGCTGCTTCCACCACCTTCAGAAGATTTTTTGAATCCTCCACCTCTTGGTTTATCGCTGCGTCCTCTGCTTCTTCCTCCAGAACGGCCACCACCGCCACCATTCTCAGATATTTCAACGCTTACACGTCTACCTTGGTGTTGGAAATCTTGGAAATAAGCAATTACTTTTTCTGAGATCTCAGAGTTAGTATTAAAGAAAGAGAAACTTTCTTTTACATCTACTCTAAATACATCATCTCTTCCTAAATCTAGATTTTCTTTCAAGAAATCTTTTAATGTCATCCAGTCAAAATCATCTTTTGCTCCAACATTAATAAAATATCTTGTACTATCTCCACCACCAGAACTATCTCTATCTCTACTATTAGCAGAAACTTTAGAGTTTAGGTCTGAAGCGTTTTTATAGTAATTAAAGAATCGGGTAAACTCTACAGAGAATACTTTTTGAATTAATTCTTCTTTAGAAAAATCTTGAAGTACCTCTTCTATACTTGGTAGATAAGGTTCAATATCATGATTGATCTTAGTATTCTTGATATCATTAGCTAAGTGAAAAAGCTGTACTCTACAAATCTCCATTCCATCTGGAATATCTTTTTGTTCAAAGTTTTGCTTTATAATTCGCTCTATACTCTTAATCTTTCTAAGTTCGCTCTTAGAAACAATTACCATAGAAACACCACTTTTTCCTGCTCTACCTGTTCTTCCGCTTCGGTGCGTATAAGTTTCTATCTCATCTGGTAATTGGTAGTTTATTACGTGTGTAATATCATCTACATCAATTCCACGAGCAGCAACATCTGTTGCAACTAGCATTTGAATGGTACGGTTTCTAAAACTCTTCATTACCAAATCACGTTGGTTCTGACTTAGATCTCCGTGTAATGCTGCTGCATTATATCCATCTTCAATAAGTTGCTCTGCAATTTTTTGAGTATCTCTTTTAGTTCGGCAAAATATTACCGAAAAGATATCAGGGTTTGCATCTGCCAATCTCTTTAGTGCCGCATAACGGTCTCTAGAATTTACTAAGTAGTATTCATGAGAAACATTAGAAGTACCTTCATTTCTATTACCCACAGTGATCTCTTGAGGAGAACGCATGAATTTCTTAGCAATTGTAGAAACTTCTTTAGGCATGGTTGCAGAAAATAACCATGTATTCTTTTCTTTAGGAGTGTGAGATAGAATAGCTGTAATGTCTTCAAAGAAGCCCATGTTCAACATTTCATCTGCCTCATCCAGAACGCAGTATTCTATTTTAGAGATATCAACCAATTTACGGTTAATCATATCCTGCATTCTACCAGGTGTAGCCACAATAATTTGTGCACCTCTCTTAATTTGCTTGGCTTGATCTGTAATGCTTGCTCCTCCATAAATAGCAACTGTATTCATGCCTGGAGTGTGCTTTGCATAATTTTTAAGTTCATTGGTAATTTGCAAACACAATTCCCTAGTAGGGGAAAGAATTAATCCTTGTGTATGCTTACTTTCAGCAGAAATCTTTTGAATGATTGGAAAACCAAAAGCAGCGGTCTTTCCTGTACCAGTTTGGGCAAGTGCAACGATATCGGTGTCTTCTTGCAATAAAATAGGGATTGCTTTTTCCTGGACTTCACTCGGACTTTCGAAGCCCATGTCTTCAATAGCTTTAAGTATAGCAGGATTTAATCCTAATTGTTCAAATTTATTCATATAAAATTTTAATAAGTTGCAAAGGTACGCATTAGTTTACAGCTTATTGCAGATTTATACAAGTAATAAATTACTTATTTAGAAAGAAATGAAATCAACTTTTTTACAGCTAACCCTCTGTGGCTCAATACCGCTTTTTCTTTTAGGCTCATTTCTGCAAAAGTATAAGCGCTACCCTCAGGAATAAATACAGAATCGTAGCCAAAACCTTTGTTCCCTGAACGTTCCTTTGCAATACTTCCCTTGCAAATTCCAGTAAATAAATGTTGTTTTCCATCAATATTTAGCGCAATAACAGTCTTAAATTGAGCTTTTCTATTTATCTGGTTTTTTAAATTCGTTAATAATTTATCTATATTATCTTCTGAATTTTTTTGTTCTCCGGCATATCGAGCAGAATATACACCAGGTTCTCCACCCAAAGATTCTACTTCTAATCCGGTATCATCCGCAAAGCAATACATTTTAAAATGTTCAGTAACATAATCTGCTTTTAGGATGGCATTGCCTTCTATAGTGTTAGAAGTTTCTGGTATCTCTTCGTGGCATTCTATATCGGTAAGTGAGCTCACTTCATAGTTAGATCCTAGTTGAGACTGAACTTCAATGAGTTTGTTCTGGTTATGAGTGGCAAATACAATTTTCATGTTGTTTATTTGTGATGGTAAGGTTCGTTTCTTAAAATAGTAAAAGCTCTATAGAGTTGCTCCGTAAAAAATAACCGTACCATTTGATGAGAAAAAGTCATTTTTGATAAAGAGACTTTAGAATCTGCTCTGTGATAAACATCCTGAGAAAATCCATAAGGCCCTCCAATAATAAAGATGAGCTGTTTTAAGCCGCTGTTCATTCTTTTCTGAACAAATTCTGAAAAACCTTCAGAAGAAAATTGCTTTCCATTTTCATCCAACAATACCACAAAATCTGATGGCGATAATTTATTCAAAATAAGTTCGCCTTCCTTTTGTTTTTGTTGATTCTCATCTAAATTCTTAACCTTCTTAAGGTCTGGAATTACTTCCATGTCAAATTTGTTATAGAACTGGAGTCGTTTAATATAAATTTCAGTTAAATTTTGAAGAGTGGCATCATCGGTTTTACCTATCGCCAGTAATTTTATGGTCATTTTACTAAGACTTTGCTACATTTACAAAAATAACTATTGAAATGATTTCACAAGAACAATTTGAAAAGGAAATTGAAATAATTATTACCAACGCTTTGAGAGAAGATATAGGAGATGGTGATCATAGTTCTCTGGCGTGTATTCCAATTTCAGCTTTAGGAAAAGCAAAGTTATTAGTTAAAGATAATGGTATAATTGCAGGAGTAGAATTTGCTAAGCATGTATTTGCTAAGGTAGATGAATCGCTAAAAGTAGAGACTCTTGTTGAAGATGGAACTCCAGTAAAAAGGGGTGATATTGTATTTTATGTTGAGGGTTCTTCTCAATCTATATTAAAAGCAGAAAGACTTGTGTTAAATGCAATGCAAAGAATGAGTGCTATAGCTACCAAGACCAATGAATTTGTAAAGAAGCTGGAAGGTACTAAAACAAAGATCTTAGACACCAGAAAAACTACACCGGGAATTAGAGCTTTAGAGAAATGGGCTGTAAAAATTGGAGGTGGGGAGAATCACAGGTTCGGACTTTTTGATATGATCATGCTCAAGGATAACCATATAGATTTTGCCGGAGGTATTGATAACGCAATTTCTAAAACGAAACAATATTTAAAGGATAAGGAGTTAGATCTTAAGATTATTGTGGAAGCGCGAAACTTAGATGAGATAAAACAGATCTTAGCATGTGGAGGAATTTACAGAATACTTATAGATAATTTTAATTTTGAAGATACGGTAAAAGCGGTAAATTTAATAGGAGATAAATGTCTAACCGAATCTAGTGGAGGTATCACTTTAGAATCTGTAAGAAAATACGCGCAGTGCGGAGTAGATTATGTGTCTAGTGGTGCACTAACACATTCTATTTATAATTTAGATCTTAGTTTAAAAGCAGTAGATTAAATGCAACCTAAAGACTATTCTAAATCTATTTTACAGAAATTTTCTGATACCTGGAGGCACTACACGTCTAAAATAATTTTACCGGGGTTAGATGGTCTTACATTCTTTGATCTTTGGGAAATATATTCTGGCGGTATTATTAAGGGAACTTTTTCTACCAGAGCAAGTGCTGTGGCTTTCAGTTTTTTTATGGCTCTTTTTCCGTTCTTGCTGTTCATGCTTAATTTGATACCGTATATAAATTTTATAGACGATTTCCAATTACAGTTCTTAGTTTTTATGGACTCTTTGCTACCTCCAACAACTTCAGATTTTTTTAATGATATATTTTTAGATATTGCCAATACACCTCGTGGTGGCTTACTATCGGTATCATTTTTATTATCGATTTTTTTAATGACCAATGGGGTAAATGCAATTTTTACCGGATTTGAATTTTCCTATCACACCAATGCAAATAGATCTTTGGTAAAACAATATATTGTGGCTATTGGAGTATCTATAGTTATGGCATTGTTGTTGCTTATTACTGTAATACTAGCGGTTTATCTATCTTATGCGGTAGATGACCTTAGTACTTTAGGATCCTTTGGAAATAATAAAACTTGGACACTTATAATAAAATATGTAATATTAATATTGCTAATCTATATAGCTGTTGCAACACTTTATTATTTTGGAACTAAAGAAGGGAAACAAGCAAGATTTTTATCTATGGGAGCCACTTTTACCACAATTTTAATGGTGCTTACAACTTATCTTTTTGGCTTGTATATAGAGAATTTCGCAAGGTATAATGAACTTTATGGTTCAATTGGAGCACTTTTGGTAATGATGGTATATATTTGGATAAATTCGAATATATTGTTACTAGGTTTCGAATTGAATGCCTCCTTAATAAAAATGAAGAAAAATTTAAAATAACCAAATTAAACTTAAAACCAATTATGAAAAAAGTACTTATTTTATTTATCGCCATGGTTGCTTTCGCACCTACACAAGCTCAAACTAAAGCCGCAGGAGTAACGGTTCCAAACACTATGAGTGCAGAAGGGCAGAAGCTTGTATTAAATGGTGTTGGAGTGAGAGAGAAGTTTTGGATGGATATGTATGCCGGGGCGTTGTATTTAAATGCTAAAAGTTCTAATGCATCAGAGATAATGAGCTCTAATCAAGCTATGGCATTAAAGATTCACATAGTTTCAAAATTGATATCTAGTGAAAAAATGACAGATGCCGTAGATGAAGGTTTCCAAAATGCTACTGGCGGAAAAACACAATCTATAGCTTCAGAAATTAATACATTTAAAAGCTATTTCTCAGAAGAAATAAGCAAAAATGATGTTTTTGATATTGTTTATGTGCCAGAAGTTGGTGTAACAGTTTCTAAGAACGGTAAAAATAAAGGGGTAATCAAAGGATTAGAATTTAAGAAAGCATTGTTTGGTATTTGGTTATCAGAAAAGCCTGCAGATGATGATCTTAAAGACGCCATGTTAGGTAAGAAATAATTGAAGGTTTGCATATTAGATCATTTTATAACTGATAATATTTTGAAAAGATGAAGATGAAAAAATTGATTTTATGTTTACTATGTGTTGTTTCTATTAATCTTAGTACTCAGGCTCAAGGGGTTTTCGGGAAATGGAAAACTGTGAATGACGAGACGGGAAAACCAACCTCTATTATAGAGATCTATGAAGATGGAGGAGAAGTTCACGGTAAAGTACTAAGAATTCTAAAAGAAGAAGATAGAGATAAGCGATGTATCAATTGTGATGGTGCGCTTAAAGACAAGAAGATAGAAGGACTAGTAGTAATGCGAGGTCTGGAAAAAGATGGTGATGAATACTCTGGAGGCTTGGTAACAGATCCAAAATCTGGAAAAGAATATAAATGTAAGATCTGGTTGGATAAAGAAAATCCAGATTTACTAAATATTAGAGGATATATTGCCTTTTTCTATAGAACGCAGACTTGGCAGAGAGCAAAATAGATCTTTCTGATTTATAACTTTTTAGATAGAACCACTCTTATTAAAGAGTGGTTTTTTTATTCTACTTTAAAAAGAAGTTTAAATTTGTGACAATCATAGCTTAAGAAATGGATTTTTATATTGACGTTATTCTGCCCCTGCCATTAGATAATCTCTTTACTTATAAGGTAAATGAGGAAGAAGCAGATTTCTTAAATCCAGGAGCTAGGGTTGCTGTACCATTTGGAAAGACAAAAATATATACCGGAATAGTTTCTAAAATCCATAATGAGAAGCCATTGGTTTATGAGGCTAAGCCTATAGAGCAGATCTTAGATAAAACGTCAATTGTAACCATAACTCAATTAGAATTTTGGTTTTGGGTGTCTAGATATTATATGTGTACCGTAGGTGAAGTGATGAAAGCTGCGCTACCGGGAGCATTCTTGTTGGAAAGTGAAACCTTAATTGAGTTAGATAAAACTTTTGATCATGACCATGTTTCATTGAATGATCAGGAATATCTAATAGTAGAAGCACTTCAACGCCAATCTACTCTCAAGATTAATGAAATTATGCAGTTGTTGGATAGAAAGATGGTTCTGCCATTAGTCAATTCTATGGTAGCAAAGAATATTCTTCTCATAAATCAAGAGATATTTGAACAGTATAAGCCAAGATTACTTAGATATGTTAAACTCGATGAGAGGTATACCAAAGAAGCAGAGATGCATAAATTGCTAGATGATCTTAGTAAAGCTCCTAAACAGCGTGAAGCTATTTTAACATGGTTTCAGTATTATGGAAATAGTAAAAAACCTGTACTCTTAAAAACACTATCTGATGAAAGTGGAGTTTCTGCTTCTGTGATAAAAGCTTTAATAGATAAAGAGGTATTTGTGGAATACCATCTTAAAACAGATAGAATTCAGTTTGATCTTGATGATGTAGAACAGACCTTCTTGTTGAATGAATGGCAAGAAAAGGCATTTAATGAAATACAAGAAGGCTTAGAGAATGATGAAGTTTGTTTGTTGCATGGTGTAACCTCTTCAGGAAAGACGGAAATCTATATTAAAAGTATCGAGAAAATTATCGCTCAAGGTAAACAGGTGCTTTATCTATTGCCAGAGATAGCTTTAACTTCCCAGCTAGTTTCAAGACTTCAAGCTTATTTTGGAGAGCAGGTATTGGTCTATCATAGCAAATATTCTATTAATGAGCGTATGGAAGTCTACACACATGTTCTAAATAAAAGTTCAAAAGCAAGGATCATCCTTGGTGCTAGATCTTCTATATTTCTGCCTTTTCAGGATCTTGGACTAATAGTAGTAGATGAGGAACATGAAACAACTTTTAAGCAATTTGATCCTGCTCCAAGATATAATGCCAGAGATGCCGCTGTGGTTCTTGCTAGCATTCATTCTGGAAAAGTAATTCTTGGTTCTGCTACTCCCTCATTAGAATCTTTCTATAATGCTACCCACAATAAATATAAGTTGGTAACCTTAGACAGAAGGTTTGGAAATGTTCAATTGCCCGAGATTGAAATTGTAGACCTACAGGAGAAATATAAGAAGAAAAAAATGACCGGCCATTTTTCTGATAAGTTGTTAAAAGAAATTAAACTTACACTGGAAGAAGGAGAGCAGGTAATTTTATTTCAAAATAGAAGAGGGTATTCTCCAATTTTAGAGTGTACTACCTGCGGACACTCGCCACAATGTCCAAATTGCGATGTGAGTTTAACCTATCATAATTTTAGTAATCAATTACGCTGTCACTACTGCGGTTATCATATGGCGATGCAAAAGCAATGCATGGCTTGTGGAAGTGTTGATCTTACCACAAAGGGTTTTGGTACAGAGCAAATTGAAACCGAGCTCAAGGCATTGCTACCCGATGCTAAAATAGGCCGAATGGATCTGGATACAACGCGAGGCAAACATGGTCATCAAAAAATAATAAGTGCATTCGAGCAGGAAGCTATAGATGTTTTAGTAGGTACGCAAATGCTAAGTAAAGGCTTAGATTTCAGAAAAGTTAGGTTGGTGGGAATTATGAATGCAGACAATCTTCTTAATTTTCCCGATTTTAGAGCTCATGAGCGTAGTTTTCAATTAATGCTTCAGGTTGCCGGTAGAGCGGGTCGTACTAAAAATAGAGGTAAGGTTTTAATTCAGACGTATAATCCGCATCATAGAATAGTTCAGCAAGTATCTACAGGAGATTATCTTGGGATGTTTAATGAGCAGTTGGAAGATAGATATCAATATAAGTATCCTCCATTTTATAAATTAGTAAAATTCACACTTAAGAGTAGAGATTATTCAAAAACAAACGAAGCGGCAGAGTGGTTTTCGCTAGCATTAAAGAATGTTTTTCAGGAGCATGTTCTAGGTCCGGAATTTCCACCGGTTGCAAGAATACGAAATGAATATTATAAAAATATCCTATTAAAAATACCGCCAAAACAATCCTTAGGAAAAACTAAAGCTCATATCAATAAAATATTAACCAGTTTTAATTCTATAGGAAATTGGAGAGCAGTGAGAGTAATAATTAATGTAGACCCGTATTAAAAAAAGCGGAGACGAATAACGCTTAGCATTAAAAAAAAAGCAATTATTATTTAGAAGGTAAGTAGGGGAGATTCTAAATTGTAGGAGGATTATTGCATAGCACTCAGTGCTTCAATTAAATTTGATTTTTTATGTCTGCTAAGTGGTAATTGTTTTTTATTGATCTCAATATTCTTACTATTATATCTCTCAACCTTTTCAAGGTTTACGATGTAAGATTTATGAATTCTAAGAAACTTATCATTAGGTAATTGCTGCTCAAAAGATTTCATCGTAGCAAGAACTACAAAAGTGTCTTTTTCTGTTACGAATTTTACATAATCTCCTAAAGCTTCTATATAATCTAACTTATTTAGAAAAACTTTTCTATTCTTTAAGTTACTCTTTACAAAGATAAAGTTCTCATCTTCTACAGGAGCTCCATTACTTTTTAATTGGAAAAGATTAATTGCTTTAGTAACAGCGTTATTGAACCTGTCTTTACTAACCGGCTTGTGAATATAATCTACAGCATCATAATCAAATGCTTTAAAGGCATATTTTGTTTTACCGGTAACAAATATGATTTGTGGCTTGTTAGGTAAATCGTCTAATAGATCGAAACCAGAAAGTATTGGCATTTCAATATCTAAAAAGATGAGATCAACATCAGTATCCAATAGCCCGTTTTTAGTTTCAATAGCGTTGTTATATTCAGCTACCAACTTCAAATTGGGATGATCTTTGATGAGCTTAACAATGGAAAGCCTTTGCAAGCTGGAATCATCAACTACGGCACATTTCAGTAATATTTCTTCCACTATAGCATGAGTTAGGTAGTAACAATATTACTCAATATATCTTATTAATACAAGATAAATATGAATTTCGTCGAGCAAAATAGTGCTTAACCGAGTAGAAAAGGCTTTGCAGTTAGGAAAAAAGATGTTACTTTTGCACCCAAATTAATTTAAATTCAATATTTATGAATCATTATGAAACTGTTTTCATCTTGAATCCCGTTTTATCTGATGACCAGATAAAGGAGACAGTTAAGAAATACGAAGATTTTCTTGTTTCTAACGGTGCTAAGATGGTATCAAAAGAAAATTGGGGGCTTAAAAAATTAGCGTACCCAATTCAACACAAAAAAAGTGGTTTTTATCACTTATTCGAATTCCAAGCTCCAGGAGAAGCTATTAATCCTCTAGAGATTGAATTTAGAAGAGACGAGCGTATGATGCGTTACTTAACTGTAAGTTTAGATAAGCATGCAATTGCTTGGGCAGAGAAAAGAAGAAACAGAAACAAAGAAAAAGCGTAGTTATGTCATCTATTGAACAACAAGCAAAAGGAAAAAAAGATGGGGAGATCAGATATCTTACCCCACTTAACATAGAGACCTCAAAAACTAAAAAATACTGTAGATTTAAGAGATCTGGTATTAAATACATCGATTACAAAGATGCAGATTGGTTGTTGAGTTTCGTAAATGAGCAAGGTAAATTGTTACCTCGTCGTTTAACAGGAACTTCTCTAAAATATCAGCGTAAAGTGGCTGTAGCGGTTAAACGTGCACGTCATTTAGCATTAATGCCTTATGTTGGCGATTTATTAAAATAAGAAAGAGGCAATTATGGAATTGATACTTAGAAAAGACGTAGAAAATTTAGGATTTAAAAATGATATGGTAACTGTGAAGAATGGTTACGGTAGAAATTTTCTTATCCCTCAAGGATTTGCTGAATTGGCTACTCCTTCAGCTAAAAAAGTTTTAGCTGAAACTTTAAAGCAACGTGCTTTTAAAGAACAAAAGAATATAGACGAAGCTAAAAAACAAGCCGCTAAACTTAACGGATTGGAATTGAAACTTACTGCTAAAGCAGGTGGTGGAGATAAAATGTTTGGATCTATTACTGATGCTGACCTTTCTGACGCTCTTGCTAAAGAAGGTGTAGAATTAGAGAAAAAATATATTACAATTGCTGGTGGTAACATTAAGCGTTTAGGACAATATGAAGCTACATTGCGTTTTCACCGTGAAGTAATTTCTACCTTTACTTTTGATGTAGTATCAGAAGCATAAGCAATACTTTTTATTTTGAAAAGCCTACTCTTACAGAGTGGGCTTTTCTTATTTTTATACTTTTTTAATTATGAAATATACACGACTTACAAAAGAGCAATTAGAAGAAATGCATCAGGAGTTCATTAACTTCTTAGCTACACAATCTATTACCGCTAAAGAGTGGGGAGATATAAAAACTAATAAGCCAGAGGTGGCAGAAGAAGAGTTAGATCTGTTTAGTGACTTGGTGTGGGAAGGAGTTCTTGATAAAGTAGAATTTTTAGAGCATTTCTCTCCGCAGCAAATATATCTTTTCAATATAACTGAAGTAGAAATGGATCTAATAGCCATTAAGGTGGAAAATGAAGCCATAGATCTTACTTCTCGTGAAGGCTATAATTGGCTACGAAAAAATATTATGGATGACGCAGTTAACCTTTTCACTTCTTCCAAAGTATTGAATGCAGATAGGAATAAAGATATTTTTGCTCTTATTCAACAAGGCGCAGTAATTACTAAAGGAGAGCTTTTTGGTTACTTTGATACTTTTGTGAATTCTTAATTATTCGTAATGTAGAGAATCTACCGGATTCTGTTTAGCCGCCTTACTAGCTGGATAACTTCCTGCCAGAATAGCTACTAAAATGGTGATTCCCGTAGCCCAGAACATAGCTTTCCATGGCGTTACAAAATCAAAATCTGCAACTGCAGAAACTCCAAGTCCTATTAGGATACCTAGAAGAATACCTAGGATACCTCCTAACTGACCAATAATTAAAGTCTCCATAAAGAATTGGGTGGCAATGGTACTTCCCTTGGCGCCCAAAGCTTTTCTAATTCCTATCTCTCTGGTTCTTTCTGTAACAGATACCAGCATGATGTTCATTAAAGCTATAGATGACCCGAAAATGGTTATAATAGAGATAATCCATGCCGCAATATTAAGATAGCTTGTAATAGAAAAGATCCTATTTATTAGATCGTCACTTTTACCAATTCCAAAATCATTTTCTTCCAGAGGTTTAAGTTTTCTAATATTTCTGAACGTAATGATTGCTTCACTTTGAGCTCCCTCCATAAGCTCTTTATCATCTACCTTAACACTTATGTTATAATTGATGTTAGGTTGGGTAAACATAGATCTAGCTAGCTCTATTGGAATTAAAACTCTAAGATCCTGGTTGTTTCCAAAAGTAGAACCTTTAGATTCTAATATCCCAATTACTCTAAATTTTACTCCTCTAATACTTATTGTTTTATTGATAGGATCCTGCTCTTTAAACAGTCCATTTGCAAAATCTGAACCTAACACAGCAACATTATTATTGTTCTGAATATCGAAATAGTTAAATTCTCTTCCTTTCTCTAATTCTAATCCAGAATTTGAAAGAAAAAATTCATTTACTCCTAATACAGAAACTTCCGGGTCTGTTTTATCGTTTTCATGCTTTACTTCTGCGGTTCCGGTACCTGTAAAAGAGATGGAGGTCTGAGTTTGCGGATAGATATAAGCTTCCTTAAAATCATGAACCTCTCTGTAGGAGATTATAGGGTTAATCTTTTCTCTTTCTCCACCACCACGCCTTTGTGTAGAGAATTCGTATTGCTGCAGGTTAAAGGTATTCGCACCCATAGATGCAAAATCACTACTAATGGTGTTTTCTAATGCGCTAACGGCACTAAGTATACCAACTAGGGCAGTTATTCCAATTGCAATAATTAGTACAGTAAGTATGGTTCTAAGAAGCTGACTCTTTATGGAATCAAAAGCAATTCTTATATTTTCCTTTAATAGTGGGAACATAATTATATTTAAAAGCGCACTAGTTAGACTAACAAAATACTAGATTGTTACTTAAAATTTTAAAATTGTTTGCGAACGCCTAAAATTTAAGATATTTGCACTTCAAATTTTCTAGCGGTATTTCAATTAAGGCTCGTAATTGAAATCTTATTTTTAATCTTTAAAAGCTTCAAGCTTAGCATTAAACTATATTATGGCACAAAAACCATCTATTCCAAAAGGTACTAGAGACTTTTCTCCTTCAGAAGTGGCGAAACGTAATTTTGTAATTGATACGATAAGATCTCAATTTCAGAAATTCGGATTTCAACCGATTGAAACCCCTAGTTTTGAAAATTCTGATACGCTTATGGGTAAGTATGGAGAAGAAGGGGATAGATTAATATTTAAAATCCTTAATTCTGGAGATTACTTAAAAAAAGCTGATTCATCTGCACTTAAGGATCATGATAGTGTAAAGCTCACATCTTCAATTAGTGAAAAAGCTCTGAGGTATGATCTTACTGTACCGTTTGCTAGATACGTAGTGCAACATCAAAGCGAAATAGAGTTTCCTTTTAAGCGCTATCAAATTCAACCTGTATGGAGAGCAGACAGGCCTCAAAAAGGACGTTTTAGAGAATTTTTTCAATGTGATGCAGATGTTGTAGGGAGCGATAGCCTTTGGCAAGAAGTTGAATTTGTGCAGCTCTACGACGCCGTGTTTTCTCAATTAGGTTTGAACGGAGTAACTATTAAGATCAATAATAGAAAAATCTTATCTGGTTTTGCAGAAGTTATTGGAGAACAGGATAAATTGATAGATTTCACAGTGGCTTTAGATAAGCTAGATAAAATTGGAGAAGATGGAGTTAAAAAAGAAATGCTTGAAAAAGGTATTTCTTCTGAAGCTCTAAATAATATTCAGCCAATTTTTTCTTTAAAAGGGAGTTTTGAACATAAAATTGAAGTTTTAAATAAGATTCTGGAAAATTCTGAAATAGGACAAAAAGGAATTCAAGAACTTAAATTTGTTAATAAGGCAATTTCTAACATGCCGTTAAAGACAGCAATTTTAGATCTGGATGTTACTTTAGCTAGAGGATTGAATTATTATACAGGTGCAATTTTCGAAGTGTCGTCTCCAGAAGGAGTCAAAATGGGCTCTATAGGTGGGGGAGGAAGGTATGATGATCTTACCGGAATTTTTGGTCTTAAGAATATGAGTGGTGTGGGTATCTCTTTTGGTTTAGACAGGATCTACCTTGTTATGGAAGAATTAGATCTTTTTCCGCAGACAGTTACTGCAAATACAAAAGTGATGTTCATCAATTTTGGGCAGAACGAGGCGCTTTACGCTTTAAAGGCTGTTAAAGAATTAAGAGAAGCAGGGATTTCTGCAGAGCTTTATCCAGATGATGCTAAAATGAAAAAGCAAATGAACTATGCAAATAGAAGAGATATACCCTTTGTTATTTTAGCCGGGGAAGAAGAAATAGAAAAGAAACTATATGGTTTTAAGAATATGAAAACGGGAGATCAGGAAAAGGTTTCTATAGATAAGTTAAAAGAGCTGCTAACATAGGTTCTATATATCATAAAAAAAACACCGGTTGTCTCAGATTAGAAACAACCGGTATTTTTTTATAAACAAATTAGATTATCCTCCATATTGTCTAATTACTTCATCTTGCATATGATAAATACCTTCCATTCCTCCAAAAAATATTAAAGCTACGAGCCAAGAGAGAACAACTATTGCGCTAAGTACAATACCTATAATTCCCAAAATTCTGCCAGTTTTTACATTTTGGTATCCTAAGTAAAGCTCTGGGTTAGATTGGTAGATCTCTATGGATTTTTTTGAAAGGATTATGGCAACAATCCCGAATATCAAACCAACCGCGCCATAGCAGCAACAGCCAACTATAGATAGTATTCCCATTATAAGAATTAAAGTAGAATTGGGAAGTTCTTGTTTTTGTAAGTTCATAGTTTTAAAAAAGATAGATTAGACTGTTAGATTTGATAAAGGTGATATAATTTAATGCTGTAATTTATAAATATTACTGCCACATTAATATAAATAAGAAGCATTTTGATCTTAAATTCATTTTTAATTCTAATAAATAGATTTAAAACCAAGAAAAATAATAGCATTAAAAGGCTATAGATCGCAGGAAACATGAAGAACGCCTCTTTAAAATGCCCATGTAATAATAGCATAGCTGCACGCTGGCCTCCGCAGCCATAACATTCCATTCCAAATATTTGCTTGTTTAAGCAGGGAAGAAAATAGTCTTCCATAGTTCTCTAAAAATTATTTTGAAATTATTATTTTTTTAGAGATATAATTGCCTTTAGTGCTTTTAATTTTTATGAAATAAAGTCCGTGGCTCAAATTATTTGTTGGAAGCTCATATAAAAATTCATCTTTAATGGCTTTAAGCTTAAAAATCTTTCTTCCGCGATCATCAAATAATTCTATTTCTGAAGCATTAAGAAGTTTGGGTAAACGCACTATGATTTTCTGGAGATCATGATCTTGATAAGCCTGCAGGTTATCTATGGGAGTTAGGGGAATTTCATTTTCTATCTCATCGTGGTCTTCTTCTTCTTCTTCTTCTTCTTCTTCTTCTTCTTCTTCTTCTTCTTCTTCATGGTTAGGTGTATATTCTTTGAGAAAAGTAAGATAAAACCTGTCGTTATATACTCCCTCATCTAGAGTGAAAGTAAATTCATTAAGATCACTTAGATAATGAGTTTCTTCTGTAAAAGTGTCATATAGAAATATGGGAAGTTTAAAACTATGGATTTTTTCAACCTGGAATGTAATAGTTCTATTCTCACTTAAAATGATTTGTAAGGGGATTTTGGTGTTAGCTTCAATAGGTTGTATGTTAATTATAAAGTTCTTATTATCTATAAGCCATCCAATGTCAGATTTAGATTTCGAAATATTTTCTGCATCCATAGCTCTGTCTGCCTGTATGGTAGAATTCTGGTTGTTAGATAATAAAAGTTGCCTCGAATATTCTTTGTCAAAGTCTATATTCAATCTTAAAAACGAAATATCTAGACCTATTTCATCTTCCTTTTTCTGATTTTTAAAATGAGAATTCAGGACATTTTCTTTTATGTAAGATCGGTATTCATTTTTAAAATTTACGAAGCCATCTAATAAGCCTATAACCATGAAGCCTTGAGCAATTGGAGCATATCTTCTTCCGTAATAAATTCCATTCTTGGTAGTGCTAGTTAATTCATCTCCATAAGAATTATATCTTTTAAATAATGGAGGAACATAGCCATAATCACCTAAGGCGGGAGAGTAAGCTCCATATCCTCCCTCATAATCACGTAAATTATGTGAAGCTATTGGTGCAGAATCCCAAAAATATGCAATCCCGGTAATGCTTGTATTTTCTGTTAGAAATAGATTGAGATCTAAGGCAGAAGGGTATGGGTTGCCAACGAGGAGACTCATCTCTTTTTGAACATTGAGTGCATATGAACCGTTATTTGGGAGACCTCTAAAATCATATCGTTGTTTACTGCCAGGGTTATTAAAGATATTATAAAGCACTATGCTCATATTTTGGCCTTCTACTCCTTTCATTGAAAAACCTTCTCCAGGAAGAAGATCAAAATTATTGCCTATGTAAAGCCAATTGTAATAATTATCTCCTGAAAATTTATATAACCATTTATTTGAAATTTTTAGAGGGTTCGAACTTCCATTCAATGCAGTAGTGGTTTCAATTTTCCTACTTCTTAATTTATCTAGTGGATCATACAGTACATTATCTATTTTTTTTACTGAACTTACATCTGAAACCGGCAAAGACCAATAATTATAGGTGTACGCGGTTGCCTCTCCTTCTTGAAAAACAGATAGAAATCCATTTCCAGTATTTGGGATGTTGGATTTACCTTGCAGTAGCTGCCCTTCATTTCTTAAGAACAATCCGGATATCTGATTTTCTGATTCCTGTAGCTTTATGTCTATTTGTTTTTCCACAAATATCTCAGTACTCTCCACGTAGACATAGCTATCCTGATTGGCATCTGGTTTAATATATAATTGGGAATATCCATGAATGCTTATAAAAAAGAAAACGATGATGTATATTTGCTTCATAATACAAGTCTTTTATATAAAAATAGCTTTTTTATAGATTGCATTATTCTTTTAAACGCTAAAAATCAGTTATTTATGATCAAAAAAAATGCTCAACTTATCAATACTATTTTTATAGTAATAGGCGGTGGAATAATTATCTATACTATTTCCGGGGATGAGAAGAGTAAATATTTGCAAATAGTTGGTCTTATAATAATCATGTTTGGTTTGTATCGCGCCACCAATCATTGGTCTTACACCAAAGATGATCATTTAGAGGATACTGATAAAAAAGAGGAAGAGCTATGATTTTTCAGGTAAATGATAAGGTTGAAGTTCTTGATGATGCTCTAGAGGGTGTTGTGGTGAATATTGATGCATCTACTGTAACTGTAGAAACTACAGAAGGGTTTTTGCTAGACTATCATCCTTCTGAGCTGGTTAGATTAGACGATGAGCAGAGTAGGTTAATAGCAACTAGTGATGTTCCTGTTTCTGATATTTTGAGAGAGAAACAAGCTTCAAAAAAGTCAAGATCTATTAGGGTGAAGCCTAAAGAAAGAAATGCACCACCCATGGAGGTGGATCTTCATATAGAAAAATTAGTGAGATCTTTTAGGGGGATGAGCAATTACGATATACTAACCCTTCAAATTGATACTGCAAAACACCAATTAGAATTTGCTATGAGAAAGCGTATTCAGAAAATTGTATTCATACATGGTGTTGGAGAAGGAGTGCTTAAAGCAGAGTTAGATTTTTTGCTAGGTAGGTATGATAATCTTAAATTTTATGATGCAGATTATCAAAAATATGGCGTTGGCGCAACAGAAGTTTATTTCTTTCAAAATAATTAAACTCCTTATCTTTATCTGGTTCTAGAACTAATTTCTTCTTCGGTTGTCGTAGGTATAATTTCTGTTCTAATAGCGTCAGATGTAAATGTTCCTAGAACAAAACTTGTATAAGAAATTTCCTCTCCATTATCTCCCTGCTTTTTGAACTTAACATTCTTTGCGGTAAGTCTAGAAACGTATTTTAGGCTAATGTTGTTTGTTATTACATTTGGTTCTCCATCAAATTTATTTTTGCTGAATTTATCTAGGTATTTCGCAAGATTAGCTTCGTTCTTATTTAATGTAGGGGATTGTGCTGCAGAGGTGATCTCTAATCTTGTAGGAATTGCATCATCATCGTCATCCTCATCCAGATAATTAGGAATGCCATCTTCATCTGTATCTAAGTAGCCATCATCTGTAGTAGGATCTCCAGGGTTAGCAATTCTTTCTGTGTTAGTAAGAACATTGTCTCCATCATCATCTACATCTAAATAATCTGGAATCGTATCCCCATCGGTATCTTTTCCCGTACCTTTTCCTTCATCTATGTTAGAAATATTATCTCCATCATCATCATCACCAATTAATACGCTGGTAGTAATTTCTAAGAAGGAATCTACATCTCCGGAAACGCTCTTATATTCGTTGATAACTTTAGGAGAACTTGGAGGGATCTCATTACAAAAATATGAACTGGTAACCTCTCCGTCGTAGGTTCTATAAATGATTTCATTGTTAGAATTAAGTGCAATTTTAATTACAGCATTGGTATCATTAGTTATCGCGTTAACGGTACTATTTTCTACTAAATAATCCTTAAATTCAGTAGAATTACCGAAAGCAGTTCTATTGGTTTTAAATGAAATAGTTTCATTAATATTGTCATTATTGATATTAAAAAATACCTGAGTTTCATTTTCTCCACATAAGCTTAATGTGCTATCCTCAAAGTCAAAGGTAGAGACAATAAGATCTCCATCACTGCATGAAACAAGAAAAAGACTAATTAAGATAAAGGCAAAGGCACTGCGCATGACTACGGTTTTCAACAAAAATAAACCTTTAAAGTTTTTATACGATAGCTTCCTATAAATAATTTTATTTCTTTTATTTTTGTGCCCATGGAAAAAGTATATCTAGACAGCGCGGCAACTACTCAGATGCGCGATGAGGTAATAGATAGAATGATTACTGTAATGAGAGAAAATTACGGAAACCCATCATCTACACATAGTTACGGAAGGTCATCTAAATCTTTAATTGAGAATGCTCGAAAGACTGTAGCAGGGTTCTTAAATGTATCTGCATCAGAAATAGTATTTACTTCGGGAGGTACAGAAGCAGATAATTTAGCTTTAAATTCTGCGGTTAGAGATCTTGATGTGAGAAGAATTATAACATCGCCAATAGAACATCATGCAGTATTATACACTGTAAACCAATTGAGAGAATGTTTTGATGTAGAAATTGTGCATGTAAAAATCACTAAGACCGGAGAGGTAGATCTTGATCATTTAAATGAGCTGTTGCAGGATACTACTAAGAAAACTCTGGTGAGTCTCATGCATGTAAATAATGAAGTTGGAAATATTCTAGATATCAATAAAGTTGGTGGGTTGTGCAAAGCTAATAAAGCTTTATTTCAATGTGATACGGTGCAGTCTGTAGGGCATTTCAACTTAGACTTTGGTAGTATACCGGTAGATTTTACAGCGGTAAGTGCTCATAAATTTCATGGTCCAAAAGGAGTTGGTTTTGCCTTTGTAAGAAAGCATAGTGGCTTAAAACCATTGATATTTGGCGGAGAGCAAGAACGCGGTCATAGAGCGGGAACAGAAAGTGTTCATAATATTGTAGGTCTGGAAGAAGCGCTGAAACTTGCCCACAGAGATATGGATGAAGAAAGAGAGTATATAACTTCTCTTAAGTCCTATTTTATTCAGCGTTTAGAAGATGAAATTCCTGGCATTAAATTTAATGGGAACTCTAAAGATCTTGAGAAAAGCACTTATACTCTAATTAATGTTTGTCTACCAGTTTCTGCGGAAAAGGCCTTGATGTTGTTATTTCAATTAGATCTTAAGGGTATAGCCTGTTCTAAAGGGAGTGCTTGCCAGAGTGGAAGCGATAAAGGTTCTCATGTTTTAAGTGCATTTTTAGAGGAGGAGGATCTTAAAAAACCATCTATTCGCTTTTCTTTTTCTAGATATAATACAATGGCAGAAATAGATTACGTGATAGAAACTTTGAAGGAGTTTATTGATAAGTAAATGCTTGATATTTAATTTAAAAGCCTCTATTGATTAAATCATTTGTTTATTTCAATAGAGGCTTAATTTTTATTATTTTCTAAAGAAAGTAGCTTCGTAGGTTTTACTATTTCCCACATTATCTGTAACTATAACCTTAAGGATATTTTCGGTTTCTGTTACAACATCATCACTAAAGTCATGAGTGATTGTGTTATTCTTATACTCATATTCCATTAAGATCCATTTTCCATTTACGGTAGCTCTAAAACTATTGATGCCAGAAAGATCATCAGAAATTTTAAGGCTTATATCTTTATTAGAAGATATCCATTGGCCGTCTTTAAAGTTAACCGGATAGATAGAAGGTGCATTCTTATCTGAGGCTAGGGTATAAGTTCCAAAATTTCTAACTCCTGTAGTAAATCTATTCGCTTTCTTTTTAGTGCTGGAGTAGGTTGGTCTTCCGCGCTTGTTCAATTTAGCGATAAACATTTTATCTTGATCTTCAGCATTATATTTACTAACATCAAATCCAATGGTAATATAGTTCTGAATAGGGATATTGTCTTCGTCTAGGTAAATTGTGTCTCCCTTAAATTCGATATCCAGGTAAGTATCTTCGTAAAGACTGGATTTAGGTATGTAAACATCTATAGGGCCATTTTCAGTTGAAAAAGCTTCATTGGCCTGTACAAAATAATCTGTCTTTTTAATGTTTTTTGGATTTTTTATATGGGATTGTTTTCCTTTAATCGGAATTCTAATCATCTTTATATTTCCCTTGAAATCTGCAACACTAATATTAAACATATAATCTAAGCTGTCTTTAATGTCTAAGGTACCATTATTAACTACTTCTTCGTAGATGCTTAAAGGGTTATTTGAGCCTCTATAAAGCTTTGTTATTCTGCTATTATTACTGCTGTAATATTCATAATCAATAAGTTGATTAATGTGTCGGGTTTCAGCAAATGAGAACTTATCCATTTTTATTTCAAAAACCTTATCTCCATTGAGCTTTGTTTCTATTTTGTAGATTCCGTTTTGATTTGGAGCTCCATCCTGTCTATCAAAAGTGGAAATCCCAAAACCAATTTCGCCACAGGCATCTATTTCTTCGGCTTTAAAGCTTCCATCATTTAAGGGCGTTAATTTTAATCTTTGGCGCTGCGCAGATCCATTTACTTGAGCTTCTTCTCCAAGGGGGTAAACGTAAAGGCTGTTAATGATAGGTGCCTGTGTATCTTTTATATCTATACCAAATAATGCTGGATTCATAGGTCTTTGTTGCCCATCTCTAATTTCAAAATGTAAATGTGGCCCACCGCTTCCGCCGGTATTACCGCTATATGCAATTAAGTCTCCTTGATTTAATGCTAGATCTTTTGCTTCAGGGAAAACTTCTATCTCATAAGATTCTTTGGCATATTGTAGCTTTTTGATATAAGCTTCTATTTCTGGAGAAAATTTCTTGAGATGACCGTATACCGTAGTATATCCATTAGGGTGTTGTATATATAAAGCTTTTCCATATCCATAATTGGAGATATTAATTCTGCTAATATATCCATCACCTGCAGCAATAACATTTATACCTTGTCTCTGCTGTGTTTTAATGTCGAATCCGCTGTGGAAATGATTGGAGCGCAATTCTCCAAAATAACCTGCCAACACCAGATCTATATCTAATGGATTTTTAAAATAATTGGAAGGAATACTAGATTGTGCCTGGGAAATACCTGTAGAAAGAAGGATAAAGATGGCTAGAATTTTCTTCATAGATAACAATGAAATTGAGATTTTTATTGAGATGTAAATATAATTAAACTTTTAAGGATAAGTAACGAGTTTATACTGCGTCAATTGCCCTGAAACTATAGGTTTTTGAAAATAGATTTAAAAGTATTGGGAAATTTCAAGCGGTATGTTAACTTTGTGGGAAGAAGTAGCACGTTGAGCTTTTATGAGTGATTTTAGTGAAATAGTTGATAGTCTTGAAAATAGAATAAGCAAATTGCTTCACAGGTATGATGTACTTAAACAAACACATCATAATGCTGAAGAAGAATTGCAGTTTTTAAAACAAGAGAATCAACGGTTGATTGAAGAAGCTAAGAATTCTGAATATCAAATTCAAACTCTAAAGGCAGCTAACGCGATGCTAGGCAGTAAAGATTACAAAAAGGAAACTAAGCTCAAAATAAACAGCTTGATAAGAGAAATTGATCAATGTATTGTTCAATTATCTGAATAAAGAAAATTAATGTCTGATAAGCTTAAAATAAAGATTTCTATTGCAGATAGAGTATATCCGTTAACCATCCAGGCTAGCCAGGAAGAAGGTTTGCGTAAAGCTGCAAAGAAGATCGAGGCAATGATCAAGCAATTTGAGCAAAGTTATGCGGTAAGGGATAAGCAAGATGTATTGGCTATGTGCGCTTTACAATTTGCAGCCCAAACAGAGCAGAAAACTATAGATAATTCCAGCGAGATACAATTGGCAGAAGATAAATTAAAAGCACTTAATGATCTTCTTCAACAACATTTAGCAACATAAGTTCATTTAAATAACACAAAGGTTTACTGCCTGTATTAGTGATTTTATTTTTGATAAACTCAACAAAGATTCTTTAAAAAGGGTGAGTTTTAGTTGTAAAAGCGCGCCGTCATCCAATTTATTGGTAGAACGGATTCTTGATCAGCTTGTTAGCCCTATACTTGTTTTAAGGAGTTTATGCAAAATCAATGCTAATACAGGCTTTTTTTATATAATTAATTCAAATATATGGGTACAACAATAGTTACAATAATAATTTCAGTCATTATAGGAGTTGCAGTAGGATTCGCAATTGCTAAGGTATTAGAGAAGAAGAATGCTTCTAAAATTGTAAAAGGCGCTAAGAAAACAGCTGCATCAATTATAAGAGAAGGAAAATCTGAAGCTGAAAGTATTAAGAAAGATAAAATCCTTCAAGCCAAAGAGAAGTTTATAGAGCTTAAATCTGAACATGAGAAGGTGATCTTAGGAAGAGATAAGAAGATCGGGGAAGCAGAAAAACGTATAAGAGACAAAGAATCTCAATTGTCTAGTGAGCTTGCTAAGAATAAGAATTTAAATAAAGAGATAGACGAAAAGGTTAAAGACTACGACCATAGAAACGAATATCTAGAGAAAAAACAACAAGAGATAGATAAATTGCATGCTAGTAAAGTGCAGCAATTAGAGGTTATATCTGGTCTTTCTGCAGGTGAGGCTAAATCTCAGCTTACAGAGTCTTTAAAAGATGTTGCAAAAGCAGATGCTATGGCACTTATTCAAGATACCATAGAAGAAGCGAAGTTAACCGCTCAACAAGAAGCTAGAAAGATCATTATCAATACCATTCAAAGAATTGGAACAGAAGAGGCAGTAGAAAACTGTGTTTCTGTATTCAACCTGGAGAGTGATGATGTAAAAGGTAGAATTATTGGTAGAGAAGGTAGGAATATTAGAGCGCTAGAAGCTGCTACAGGAGTAGAGATCATTGTAGACGATACACCAGAGGCAATTATTCTTTCATGCTTTGATACGGTAAGAAGAGAGATTGCCAGATTGTCGCTACATAAATTAGTTACAGACGGAAGAATTCACCCTGCTAGAATTGAAGAGGTTGTTAAGAAGACCAAAAAGATGATCGATGAAGAGATCATTGATATTGGTAAGCGTACTGTTATAGATCTTGGAATTCATGGGTTGCATCCAGAACTTATAAAAACTGTAGGTAGAATGAAATATCGTTCTTCTTATGGTCAGAACTTACTGCAACACTCTAGAGAAGTTGCAAAATTATGTGGTGTAATGGCTTCTGAACTAGGTTTAAACCCTAAACTAGCTAAACGTGCAGGATTACTTCATGATATTGGAAAAGTGCCAGATACGGAGACTGAAGTGCCTCATGCTATTTTAGGAATGCAGTGGGCAGAGAAGTATGGTGAAAAAGCTGAGGTTTGTAACGCTATTGGTGCGCACCATGATGAGATCGAAATGAACTCTTTACTTTCTCCTATAGTTCAGGTATGTGATGCGATTAGTGGTGCAAGACCTGGCGCTAGAAGACAGGTTTTAGATTCTTACATACAAAGATTAAAAGATCTAGAAGAAATTGCCTTTGGATTTGGCGGCGTTAAGAAAGCGTACGCTATTCAAGCTGGTAGAGAATTACGAGTTATTGTAGAAAGTGAAAAGGTAACTGATGACAAGGCTGCAAATCTATCTTTTGAGATCTCCCAAAAGATCCAGACAGATATGACGTATCCAGGACAGGTTAAGGTTACGGTAATTAGAGAGACTAGAGCTGTGAATATAGCAAAGTAATTCACAGATCAAAATATATGATTAAAAAAATCCCCGTAATTAATTACGGGGATTTTTTATTGATATAATGTGTTAGAGCAATACCTATTGCTCATTAAAGATATCATTATAAGAATTTCCTTTAGTAACAAAGAATTCTCCAGTAACATATCTAAAGTGTTCGTCCAACTCTGCAATTTGTTGAAGATCTTCTTTCTCCAATTTCACTCCAGTACTTGCTAGATTTTGAATGATCCTCCCTTCATTCGTAGATTTTGGAATTACAGCAGTTCCTCTAAGCATATCCCAATTTATAATAACCTGAGCAGGTGAAGCTCCATGTTTTTTAGCAATATTATTAATCACCTTATTCTCTAATAAAGAAGGCTCGTCCTTGGCTTTCATTTCTGCAGTTCTATCACCACTTCCTAGCGGAGAATAAGCTGTTAAATGAATTCCATTTTTACTGCAGAATTCTAAAAGTTTATTTTGTTGAAGGTAAGGGTGAAGTTCTACCTGATTCATTTCTGGTGCTTCCGCTGCTTTTTCAATTAGATCTTCCAAATTTGGAATACTAAAGTTTGAAACCCCAATATGTTTGGTAAGCTTAGATTTCTTAGCCTCTAACATTTTGTTCCAAGTATCTATTATTGGCGCCTCCTCTAAAGAAAGATAGTCGTCATCATTTTCAGGAAAGGCAACTTCTGGTTTAAAAGCTACTGGCCAGTGAATTAGATAAAGATCTAAATAATCTAATTGAAGATCTTTCAAAGTTTTCTCCAATGCAGGAATTACATCATCTTTTTTATGTGCGTTATTCCATAATTTTGAGGTGATCCATAGATCTTCTCTTTTTACAGTTCCTTCTTTTAAAACTTCTGATAGGGCTTCACCAACTTCTGCCTCATTCCCGTAAGTTGCAGCACAATCTATATGTCTATAGCCATTTTCAATTGCAATCTTAACTGCCTTTTTCACCTCTCCTTTTCCAGATTTCCAAGTTCCTAGGCCAATAGATGGCATTACATCTCCGTTCTTAAATTTTAGTGTTTTCATGCTCTTTTGATTTTTTATAAAATTACAAATCATAAAAGTCAATAGAGAATTCTAAAGCTACTTTAGCACAACTTTAGTAGTTTCTACGGGGGTGGAAAGATGTTATTACTTCTTTTAAATGGCTTTTATCTACGTGCATATAGATCTCTGTGGTAGTAATGCTCTCATGCCCGAGCATTTGTTGAATAGCTCTAAGATCTGCTCCATTCTCTAATAGATGGGTAGCGAAGGAATGTCTGAAGGTATGTGGACTAATCTTTTTATTGATATTAGAAGTTACAGAAAGGTTCTTGACTATTGTAAAGATCATAGCTCTTGTAAGCGAGTTCCCTCTTCGGTTTAGAAAAACGATATCTTGATCTTCTTTTTTAAAAGGAACGTTGCCTCTAGTGTTTGAAATGTATTCTGAAATATAATTTTGTGTGATGTTTCCAATAGGCACAAACCTTTGTTTATTTCCTTTACCGGTAACTTGAATGAATCCTTCCTTGAAATATAGATCTGACAGCTTAAGATTTATAAGTTCAGTAACCCTAAGTCCGCAGCCATAAAGCGTTTCGATAATAGCTTTGTTTCTTTCTCCCTCTGTTACACTCAGGTCTATGCAACCAATTAGCTCGTCTATCTCTTCCAAAGATAGCGTGTCTGGCAGCTTTCTTCCTATTTTAGGGGTCTCGATCAATTCCATAGGATTGTTTTCTCTATAACCTTCAAAAATTAAATAGTTAAAGAAGCTTTTTAAGCCGGATATTATTCGAGATTGAGTTCTTTGATTTAAGATCTTAGCAATTTCATATATAAACTGCTGTATGATCTTGGTGTCTATTTTTTCGGGTGAAATATCTATGGAATTGATTTCTAGAAAGTTGATAAGTTTTTGAATATCTAAGGAGTAGTTAACCGCAGAATTCTTTGAAAGTCCCCGTTCTATAAGAAGGTAGTTGTTAAAATCGCCAATTGCTTGTTTCCAGTTCATTAGTTACTTTATTAACATTTTGTGTAAAATCTATTAGCAATACTTTAAGTTTGGCTAACACTTTCTTAACAAAAGTACGACTAATTTTGACTCCGAACTTTAAAACAAAAACAATGAAAAAGTCAATATTAGCAATTGCAATTGCATTTTTAGGAATTAACGCAGCTTCAGCTCAGGAATCTCCATTATTTGGGGTAAAAGGAGGGATTAACTTCTCTAATTTTAGTGGAGATGGAATCAATTCTTATAATGATCCTGATGGAAGAACATCCTTTAATTTAGGTTTATTAGCAGAAATTCCACTATCAGAAAGATTCTCTATTCAGCCAGAGGTTCTATATTCAGGACAAGGTTACGATATTGCAGATAGAAATGATGCAGATGATATTGAGTACCAATTAGATTATATAAATGTACCTGTGCTTGCTAAATTCTATGTTGTTGAAGGTTTGTCTCTAGAGGCAGGTCCACAAGTTGGATTCTTAGTTAATAGTGAAATTGATTATGATCCATCTGGAACAAATGATAACAATTCAATCTCTCTAGATGATGACCAATTTAATAAGGTAGATCTTAGTGTTGCTTTAGGAGCATCTTATAAGTTTAGAGGTGGATTTTTTGTAAATGCAAGATACAATGCTGGTTTATCTGATATTTATGATGATTCTGCAAATACTTATTTTGCAAAGGCTGATGCTAAACATTCAGTATTTCAGGCAGGTATTGGGTTTATGTTCTAGAATTTAGATTTATATAAAATGTTTATAAAAGCGGAAGAGAATCTCTTCCGCTTTTTTTTATGGTGTAAATTAATATCTTTATGTTATGAAATTAATGATAATCAACGGTCCAAACCTAAATCTATTAGGAACCAGAGAGCCAGATACCTACGGTAATAAGAGTTTTGAAACGTATTTTTCTGAACTCCAATTTAAATTTAGAGAAACAGAACTTTCATATTTTCAGAGTAATATAGAGGGAGAATTAATAGACGAGATTCAAAAGGCAGATACTATTTTTGACGGTATTATCTTAAATGCCGCAGCTTATACACATACGTCCATTGGTATTGGAGATGCTATTAAGGCTATAAGAACACCTGTTATAGAAGTGCATATTTCTAATACATTTTCTAGAGAGAAGTTTAGGCATAAATCTTTTGTGTCACCCAACGCAAAAGGTATCATTGTAGGGTTTGGGTTGAAAAGCTATGAACTTGCCATTCAAAGTTTCTTAGATAAATAAGCAAAATGAAAAAGGCATATTTGAATTGGAGTAGTGGGAAAGATGCTGCTTTTGCGCTATACAAAATTCAACAAGAAGCTGAGCTCTCCATAACGAAATTAGTTACTACTGTAAATTCTGAATCTAATTCAGTTTCTATGCATAATCTTGATGTGCAATTGTTAAAGCAACAAGCAGAGCATTTAGGAATCGAGTTGCACCTTATCAAATTACCCGCTGGGGATGTCTCTATGGTGGATTACAATAAGATAATGAAAGATGCGGTTACTTCTCTTAAAAATGAAGGTTTTAGAATTAGTGTTTTTGGGGATATATTTCTTGAAGATCTAAAAAGATACAGAGAAGAGAAATTACAAGAAATTGGGATGAAAGCCGTTTTTCCACTTTGGAAATTAGATACTAAGGAACTTCTTTTAGATTTTATTGCAAAAGGATTTAAAGCCATCACCATCTGTGTAAATGCAAAGGTGTTGAGTAAAGATTTCTGCGGAAGAATTATTGATAAGAACTTTGTTGATTCCCTGCCAGATGGAGTGGATCCTTGTGGGGAAAATGGAGAATTTCACACCTTTGTGTTTGATGGTCCAATTTTCTCAACGCCGGTATCTTATATTAAAGGGGAGGTTTATAAAAAGATCTATTCTGAAGGAAATGAAAATAATACTTGGGATTCCAAATTCTATTATTGCGATTTGCAGTCTGGAATGAAATAAAAAAGCTCCGAAATATTTCGGAGCTTTTTTGTTATAATTTATTTAAATCCTTATAGGTGAATTACTTCATCATAAGCAGCTGCTACAGCTTCCATTACCGCTTCACTCATAGTTGGGTGAGGGTGAATGGTTTTTAATACTTCATGTCCTGTAGTTTCCAGTTTTCTTCCTAAAACCGCTTCTGCGATCATATCTGTAACTCCGGCACCAATCATATGGCAACCTAACCACTCTCCATATTTAGCATCAAAGATCACTTTTACAAAACCATCTGGAGTTCCGGCAGCTTTGGCTTTACCCGAAGCAGAGAAAGGAAATTTTCCTACTTTAAGTTCGTATCCAGCTTCTTTAGCTTGCTTCTCTGTCATTCCAACACTCGCAATCTCTGGAGTTGCATAAGTACAACCAGGAATATTTCCGTAGTCTATAGCTTCTACATTCATTCCGGCGATCTTTTCTACACAGGTAATTCCTTCAGCAGAAGCAACGTGAGCTAAAGCAGGACCTGCAACAACATCACCAATAGCATAAATTCCTGAAACGTTGGTTTGATACCACTCGTTTACAACAATTTTATCTTTATCTGTCTTGATGTTCAATTCTTCAAGACCAATATTTTCAATATTTGTTTTAATTCCCACAGCAGAAAGTACGATGTCTGCTTCTAAAGTTTCTTCTCCTTTTTTGGTTTTTACTTTAGCTTTAATCGTTTTCCCAGAAGTATCAACACTCTCTACAGAAGAGTTGGTCATTACTTTAATTCCGGCTTTTTTCACGCTCCGTTCAAATTGCTTAGAAACTTCTTCGTCTTCTAAAGGAACTAAATTTGGTAAGAATTCAACAATAGTTACCTCTGTACCCATTGCGTTATAAAAATGAGCAAATTCTACTCCAATAGCTCCAGAACCTACAACAATCATAGATTTTGGTTGCTCTTTAAGCGTCATTGCCTCACGGTAGCCAATTACTTTTTTACCATCTTGTTTAAGACTTGGTAATTCTCTAGATCTTGCTCCTGTTGCAACTATGATATGCTCTGCTTCTACTTCAGAAGTTTTATCATTCTCATCTGTAACAACAACTTTTTTACCCGCTTTAAGTTTTCCGTATCCTTTAATTACATCAATTTTGTTCTTCTTCATCAAGAACTGAACACCTTTGCTCATTCCTTCTGCAACATCACGGCTACGTTTTACAACCGCTCCAAAATCTTTATCAGGATTTTCAAGTTTCAATCCGTAATCTTCAGCATGATTTAAATAATCAAATACCTGTGCGCTTTTAAGAAGTGCCTTTGTTGGAATACAACCCCAATTAAGACAAACTCCACCAAGACTTTCTTTTTCGATAATAGCGGTTTTGAAACCTAATTGTGAAGCGCGTATGGCAGTAACATAGCCTCCCGGACCACTTCCTAAAACAATAATATCGTATTTACTCATATTCGGAATTTTTTATGACAGTTTAAGAAGTTGCGAATTTAAGGAATAATAGGCTAAACTGAAAGTGTTTAAAAACTTAGATACGCAACAAGATTATTTGATTAAAATAAAAAAAGCTTACTCAATTAGGAGTAAGCTTTTTTAACAAGTTTAATGTTATACTAATGAGATATACTCATCGTCTTAATTTCAGACTGATCTAAATTTAGTGCGTTAAGTACTGCACTCATATTAGATAGATCTACAGAAGTGTCTTTTGAAAATTCTGCTGGTACCACTACAACTCTTAATACCTGATTATCTGTATAACTTGAGTCTAAGGTTGCAAAATCTACAGTTCCTTCTAAGTATATTAATACATTAAAATAGGTATAATCAAAATTATATTGAAGTGCTTCGCCATTTATAAAATATGTTTGCGGCATTTGTCTCCAAACCTCAACCGGAGCACCATCGGCAACTCCATCTTCACCTGTTTTTAAGTAAACCAAAACTGCATCTGTTTCAAAAACTTCTAGATTGTAATCATTGAAATTAATTCCAAGTTCGTAGTTGTTACCGGCGGTAAAATCACTTTCAATGTCTATAACAGATCCTATTAAACCATCTGCACCAGCAGGTCCTTGTGGTCCTTGAGGTCCTTGATCACCATCGCTGCTACAAGAAGTTAGCGTGATTGCAGCTAAAAATAAAAGTATAAATGTCTTTTTCATAGTTTGTTGTTTTATATTATTGTTCAAATTCAATACTTGCGGAGTTTACGCAGTAGCGCTGTCCAGTATTTGTTGGGCCATCATCAAAAACATGACCTAAGTGACTTCCACAATTAGCGCATAGAATCTCAGTTCGTAACATTCCAAAAGTTCTATCCTGAATGTATTCTACACTACCTTCAATAGATTCATCAAAACTAGGCCAACCACAACCACTTTCAAATTTAGAATTGCTCTCAAACAATTTAGCATCGCAAGCAGCACAGTGGTAATCTCCATTATCTGCAAAGTGAAGATTATATTTTCCCGTATGCGGAGCTTCCGTTCCTTTTTGTCTTAGGACCCTAAATTGTTCTCCAGAAAGTTTCTCTTTCCATTCTGATTCTGATTTTTCTATATTATATTTCTTCATAGAATATTATTTTTTTGAAGGTTTAAACTCCATTGCTACTCCGTTCATACAATATCTCTTTCCTGTTGTTTCTCTTGGACCATCGTTAAAAACATGTCCTAAATGTCCGCCACAATCGGCACAAATTACCTCATCTCTGGCATAGCCTAATTTTTTGTCAGATCCAATATAAAGCGCGTCATCACTCACGGGCTTGTCAAAACTTGGCCAACCCGTTCCGCTTTCAAATTTGCGAGCAGTGGTATAAAGTTCGTTCCCACAGGCAGCACAAACAAAGGTTCCCGGTTCCTTAATTTTGTTCAAATCACTAGAGAAAGGCGGCTCTGTTGCAGCATGTCTTAAAACTTGGTAAGCTTCAGGGCTTAATTCTGATTTCCAATCTGCATCAGATTTTTCTATTTTAAAGGCTACATCACCTTTCTGTTCTTTCTTCTGCGCATTTCCATTACAACTAAAGGTTACAACTGCTAGAAGAACTAGAATTAACTTTTTCATCTTTATTTTTTTACTAAAATTACAAAGATTATACCACGATGAACGTTGTGGTTTTGTTAATAACCTCTGGGTCTCCAAGTATCTTTCTATGACCAAGTCCTTTAGTCAGGAATAATTCTGAATTTTCTAAGTTATCAGAAATTTCATGTGCAGAACTTATATGGACATCTACATCATCTTCGTCATGAATAATAAGCGTTGGGATCTTAACCTCCTTGGCAGAAATTGCCCCAGAATAGTTATCCATGTTCTCGCCGTATCTCTCATCAAAATAGGATTTCATTTTTTCTGCTACATCCTCATTTAATTTCATATTTCTTGCAAACTCTTTAGTAATATGAGTAACACTATTAGCAGTGCCTATAATCACCAATCTTTTAATATCGAAACCATCTTTTACAGCCCTTAACAGAGACATTCCTCCTAGAGAATGTCCTATCGCCGCTTCAAAAGGACCATATTTTTTTGAAATATGATGGATAGATTCAATAAAGAAAGGCATCATACTAACTTTACCAGAAGCTTTACCATGTGCCGGTGCATCAAAACTAACTACACTATATCCTTTTTCTAATAGGGCCTTGGCAATTAAAGAAAGTTGAGTTCCTCTGCCGCTCCAACCGTGTACCAGAAGGACTTTTTTTGGAGAGGTGCCATAAGTGTAAATAATAATTTCTCTATTTATAGAAGACACCATGATCTTTTCCTGAATTGATCTAGCATCCATTTCTTTTTCTCTTTCAGGTAATTTATACTTAAAGGGGGTAAGAAATAAACGAGCCGCAAATCTACTTGCTAAAAAGGGGGAGATCTTGGTAAGAATCTTTCCGATAGTAAAAATATATTTTGGAGTAAGTAAAACCTGAACAGGTTTTTTGTGAGAGTGCTTATTTGCCATATTATTATAAATCCGAAAGGTACTAATTTGTTGGGATAATAAGCGATCTGGGTTGCTTCGAGATTCTATGCATATAAATTTGGTATCATTTTTGAAAAATGTTAATTGTTAAAGCAAGCATAAACTTTTTAAGGCTAGCGTTACGCTTTTGTACATTTATCGATCTAAAACCAATAATTATGAAAATTAAATCACTATTAATAGTTGCACTAGCTGTGTCCACAGTATTAGGTTGCAAAACAAATCCTTTTACCGGTGAGAAGAATTTGAATTTTGTATCTAATGAGCAAATTTTCCCGGCATCTTTCGCTCAGTATGATCAGTTTTTAACTGAAAATGAAGTTGTTACTGGTACTAAAGAGGCCCAAATGGTTAAAAACATAGGGCAGAAAATCGTAACAGCCTCAGAAAGATATTTAAACGCTAATGGATACCAAGGGTACCTTAAAGATTTCGCATGGGAGTTTAGTCTTGTAAAAGATGATGCAGTAAACGCATTTGCAATGCCAGGAGGAAAGACAGTGGTTTATACAGGAATTCTTCCTATAGCTAAAGATGAAACTGGATTAGCAGTAATTATGGCTCATGAGGTAGCCCACGCCTTGGCAGATCATGGTGCTCAGCGTATGAGTGCTGGTCAATTACAACAATTAGGCGCAGTAGCAGGTACCGTTGCTCTTAGTGGTAAAAGCCAACAAACTCAACAAATATTTGCACAAGCTTATGGATTAGGTTCTCAAGTAGGGGTAATGTTGCCTTTTAGCAGAGGTCATGAATCTGAAGCAGATCATATTGGTCTTACTTTAATGGCTATTGCTGGTTATAATCCAGATGAGGCTGCACAATTGTGGGAAAGAATGCAAGCTAACTCTGGAGGACAAGCTCCACCAGAATTTTTAAGTACACACCCTTCTAATCAGACAAGAATTAATAATCTTACACAATGGGCACCTCAAGCTAAAGTTGAAGCTAGAAAATACGGTGTAACCTCATTTAAATAAGATTCACAAAAATATAAAGTATTAAAGCTACCTTCATAAGGTAGCTTTTTCTATTTTTAACAAATGGAAAACCTTCAAAAAGGGAGTAAAAAATTGTTAAATGCTTGGGCATTTTATGATTGGGCAAACTCCGTTTATAGTCTTGTTATAACTTCAGCAATCTTCCCAATATTTTATGGGGCCATTACTATCATTAAGAATGACGAAGGACAAATTATAAGTGATAAAGTTCAATTTTTAGGTTTCAACTTAAATAATGATTCTCTAATAAGTTATGTTACCGCACTTGCATTTTTAGCGGTTTCAATTTTAAGTCCGTTCTTATCTGGAATCTCAGATTACGTAGGAAATAAAAAATCGTTTCTAAAGTTCTTCTGTTATCTAGGAGCTATTTCCTGCATAGGTTTGTTCTGGTTCAGTTTAGATTACTTGTGGTTTGGCCTATTATGTTACTTTCTAGCTTTAATAGGATTTTGGTCTAGCTTAGTTTTTTATAATTCTTATTTACCAGATATAGCATTTCCAGAACAACAAGACAAAATTAGTGCTAAAGGCTTTTCTCTAGGATATATTGGAAGTGTGATCTTGCTTATTATCTGCTTGGTAATGATCTTGAAGTTTGAATGGTTTGGATTTGAAGATGAAGGTTTACCTACTAGGCTATCTTTTGTTTTAACTGGGGTCTGGTGGATAGGTTTTAGCCAATACACTTATTATTATCTACCAAAAGGAAATAAGAAACAGAAAATTACCAAGAATGTACTTTTTAATGGATATAAGGAACTTAGAAAAATATGGAATTCCCTTACACATCATAAAAGATTAAAGAGATATCTCGTTGCTTTTTTCACATATAGCATGGCTGTACAAACTGTAATGCTTATTGCAACTTATTTTGGCATTGAAGAATTAGATTGGGGAGATCAGGATCCTACCACAGGTTTAATTGTGAGTATCCTACTAATACAACTGGTTGCTGTTTTAGGAGCAACTCTTACTTCTAGGCTTGCAATAGTAATAGGAAATATAAGAACCTTAATTATTTTAAATATTTTCTGGATCGTAATATGTGTATATGCCTATTTTATAATTACTCCTCAAGACTTTTATGTTGCTGCTGCAGGCGTAGGTCTTGTCATGGGAGGAATCCAGGCATTATCTAGGTCTACCTATTCTAAAATGCTCCCTATTAACACGCTAGATACTGCAAGTTATTTTAGCTTTTATGATGTTGCAGAAAAAATTGGAATTGTAATAGGAATGCTTCTATACGGAATAGTAGCGGAGATCACAGGTAGTGTGAGAAGTTCTATATTATTTTTAGTAATCTTCTTTGTTATAGGCGTTATTTTATTGCTTAGAGTTCCTAAAGAAGAAAGCATAAAAAAAGACCCGTTAGCAGCGTAACAGGTCTTCAGCATTGTAAGATTAATTTTGCTAGTATTTTGAAATATCTCCAGAACCAAAAGTTTTAAAATTCTGCTTCTCCGGATTTCCCTTATAAGTTATATCCCCGGAACCGGAGACTTTAGCCTCTAGAGATTTAGACGCGCTAACTTCAATATCCCCAGAACCGGAAACAGCTGCTTCAACATCTTCTGCATTCAATTGAAAAGCTTGAAAATCACCGGAGCCGGTTACTGCACAATTTAAAGATTTAGTGCTTCCAGAGAGCATTATATCTCCAGATCCTGTAACGCCACTTTTAACCTCTTTGGCATAGATGTTCAATTTAATATCACCAGAACCTGTAACGTTCACTGTTAAATATTCAGATTTTATTCTATCCTTGTTCCAGATATCTCCGGAGCCTGTAAGGGTTACTTCATTTATATCTTCAAAGGGCACCGTTATTTTAATGGTCTTATTATTAGAAGATTGAATAGAAACTCCTTTTTCTACTGAGATCTTAAGCTTACCATTTTCTACCACAGTGGTTATATATTCTAATAAATTACTTTCGCCTTCTATAGTTAATGCACCTTCTTTACCGGCAATTAATTCAACATTCATCGATCCTACTAGGGCAACTCCTTCATAATTTCCCGTAGATCTTTTTTCACTGGTCATTTTACCATTCCCTTTAATGGTTTTACTGCCAAACCATTGTGCGTTCATAGTAGATATTCCTAGTAACATTATTGCTACAATAATTGATAATCTTTTCATTGGTGTTGTTTTTTAGTTATAGTTATTTTGTTTAATTTTTTCTGAAAGAGACACTGCCATAGCTGGCTTTCACTCTAATATTGCTGCTGCTATTTGCATTTAGATAATATCCGGAGAAACTTTTATCTGAAGAGCTGGAATTCTGTTTTCTAATTTCGAAATTATCCAAGCCTTTTACTCCACCGTATGAAGTATTTACATCAAAATTGAAAGCTTGGTCTGAGGCATATCCAATTTTTACTCCTACATAATCTGTGTTTAATGAAATATCTCCGGCACCTTTTACTATTTTATCAATAGAAACGCTACCATAATCGAAATTAAGATCTGCATTTTGATGAATCTGACCAATTTTTGTGCTAAGGTAATCTCCGGAACCAGAAACTCTCTTCACCTTTCCCACTGTTAAGCTTCCATAATCACAACTAAATTTTAAAAGCTCTACTTTATTAAATTGGGAATTTGTATAGTCTGCAGAGAGGTCTATAGAATTTGCATCTTCTATAGTAAATTCAGAATAATCTGCACTTATCACCGCTTTGTTCACAAATCCAAAATGACTATTTCTGGAATAATCAAAGCTAATCCTATTACTATTTCCTCGTAATTCTCCAATATCTATTGTGCCATAATCACAACTAATCTTAGAATCCCCGGTTAATTTGTCTAAATAGATATTTCCGTAATCATTACTAATATCTATATTGTTGGTAATTGGAGCCTTAATAATATAATTTACTTCCATATTAACATTGTTACTATTTCCAAAAAGAATATCCCACCAGGAATTATTCTCGTTCTTAGAAAAATAGGTTTTAGCGCTTACGTAGGAAGAACTTTGATTGAACTCTATTCGAATATCTTCCAATTTTTGACGGACTTTATCCTCATCATCGCCATTAGTTTTAATGAGTACTTCTATACTCACTATATTTTTGTCCCAGGTAGTGATATCTATATTTCCGTAGCTGTTGTCAATTTTAAGCAGGTCGTTGGCAGAAACATTAAATTGTTTAGAAACTTTCTTCTGTTTAGTATGTCTCCCATTCATTTCTCCTGAAACCGGTGAATTTTTAGCAAAAATAATACTTGGCAGTAATGCTAATAGAAACAGCAGTTTATATGTAATTGTTCTCATCTTTAAGGTTTTTAAGTTCATTAATTTCATCTATTCTAGATAAAACGTTATTTAATACATCTATACGTTGTTGAAGGTTAGAGACCATTGCAAAAATTACACGCTTATCTTTGCCGCTACTGTTTAAATCTTCTTTCAGTTTGGTATATTCTATATCCAGCCTTTCCATTTGTGCTAATGCATCTTTAATAACTGCCTCTGTTGCTGGAGATTTACCGGTATTAACCTTCTCTAATTCAGTTTTTATTAACTGGTTGTAAAAATGTTGAGTTTCTTTCATCTCTGGAGAAACTGCCGCTAGATCGGTATTTTCTTTAGCCAGTTTTGGAGCCCATAGATTTCCTGTAAGTAAGATCACCAAAATTATACTCGCAGCAACTGATACAATTGGAGCCCATAGCGTTCTAAGCTTATAATGATTTTTAGGTTTTGAGTCTTCATGGTGCTTCAACTTTTCTAAAAACCTATCTTGATGACCATTAGCAGGCTCTACAAGATCAAAATCCTGATCTTTAAATAGCTCGTTTATATCTATATCTCTATTTTTCATTTCCTAATAATTTTGCTCTCAAGCTTTCTTTCGCTCTGGAAATTGTTGTTCTGCAATTAGCGGCACTAATTTTCATGATCTCGCAGATCTCTTCATAATCATAGCCTTCAATTAAATGTAAATGCAGAATGATCCTGTAATTATTCTTCAGGCATTTCATTGCATTTAGAACTTTTAAAACTTTAGAATTGATTTGATCTTCATTATGATCTATGCCTTCATCTTCAAATACATCATTTTTAAATTCATCTTGATAAGAAACTTCCTGATATTTAGATCTTTTATTACATGAATTAATGCTTAGGTTCACCACGATTCTTTTTAACCAAGCACCAAAAGTTGATTTTCCTTCAAAACTTTTAATTTTAGCAAAAGCCTTTATAAAAGCTTCTTGCATTATATCTTCCGCTTCTGCACTGTCGTTAACAATTCTAAGTGCGGTATTATACATTGCTCTGTAATATTTATTATATATTTCTAACTGCGCACGTTGCTCGCCTTTGCGACATCGCAATATCAAATCGTCTATATAATTAATAGTTGTTATCAAGAAAATTCCCTTAGCTCTATTATAAAGATAGTCTTCAAATTAAATTGTTACAGTTTTAATAAAATAATTTAGCTAATAATAGGTGGCACAAGAATTGAATTGATTAAAAAGATAAGTTCTTTTAGAGCAGCGGTTTTGTAACCCCAGCAATTTAGAGGCCTTAAGACAGATTGAATAATAAACTGTAATGACAGTTTGACCTAAAAAACGATATGGCTAAATCAAAATTATTAAATATTGACAGTTTGTCATTTCAAGGAATAGATGAAGATGCAGAATTAATTCCTTTAATGACGCCTGAAGATGAAGAAGAGATAAATAAAGAAGAGCTTCCTAACGCGCTTCCTATATTACCCCTAAGAAATACAGTATTATTCCCAGGAGTTGTGATACCTATAACTGCAGGAAGAGATGCATCTATTAAACTAATTAATGATGCTAATAATGGGGATAAGGTTATTGGAGTTGTAGCTCAAAAAGATGAAGAAGTCGAGAACCCTAAGGATAAAGATATTTTTAAGACTGGGGTAGTAGCTCGGATCTTACGAGTGTTAAAAATGCCTGATGGAAACACAACAGTAATCATTCAGGGAAAAAAACGCTTTGAGATTGAAGAGATAATTTCTGAGACTCCTTATATAACTGCTTCTATAAAAGAAGTTCCTGAAGCAAGACCAGAACAGGAAAATGCTGAGTTTGGTGCGATCATAGAATCAATAAAAGAACTTGCTTTGCAAATTATTAAGGGAAGCCCTAATATTCCCACGGAAGCTTCTTTTGCAATAAAAAATATTGAAAGTCCTTCTTTCTTAATAAATTTTGTTTCTTCTAATATGAACCTTACGGTAGAGGAGAAGCAGAAACTATTGGAGAACAATGATCTTAAAGGAAGAGCATTAGCTACCTTGAAATATATGAATGTTGAATTTCAGAAATTGGAATTGAAGAATGACATTCAAAGCAAGGTTCAAAGCGATATGAGCCAGCAGCAGCGTGAGTATTTCTTACATCAGCAAATGAAAACCATTCAAGAAGAGTTGGGGGGAGTTTCTCAAGACGATGAGTTGGAAGAAATGAGAATGCGTGGCAAGAAGAAAAAGTGGAGCGAGAAAATTAAGAAGCACTTTAATAAAGAGCTTTCTAAGATGCAGCGAATGAATCCACAGGTAGCCGAATATAGCATTCAAAGAAATTACTTAGATCTGTTCTTGGATCTTCCTTGGGATGAATTCAGTAAAGATAAATTTGATCTTAAAAGAGCTAAAAGAATTCTAGATAGAGATCATTACGGGTTAGATGATGTTAAGGAACGTATTATAGAATATCTAGCAGTGTTAAAATTGCGTAATGATATGAAGTCTCCAATTCTATGTTTATACGGTCCTCCGGGAGTTGGTAAAACATCTTTAGGTAAATCTGTAGCAGAAGCCTTGGGAAGGGAATATGTACGTATTTCTTTAGGTGGATTAAGAGATGAAGCAGAGATTCGCGGACATAGAAAAACCTACATCGGTGCGATGCCTGGTAGAATAATTCAGAGTTTGAAAAAGGCTGGTACTAGCAACCCTGTGTTTGTATTAGATGAAATAGATAAGTTATCTAATGGTCATAACGGAGATCCATCTTCAGCATTATTAGAAGTACTAGATCCCGAGCAAAATAGTGAGTTTCATGATAACTTCTTAGAAATGGGGTTTGATCTTTCTAAGGTGATGTTTATTGCCACTGCTAATAATATGTCTACCATTCAACCTGCACTTAGAGATAGAATGGAAATCATTAATGTTACAGGATATACTATAGAAGAAAAGGTTGAGATCGCTAAGCAACACTTATTGCCTAAGCAGTTGGAAGAGCACGGGCTTACCAAGGATAACATAAAAATTGGTAAAGCGCAGCTAGAGAAAATAGTTGAAGGTTATACAAGAGAATCTGGTGTGCGTGGTTTGGAGAAGCAAATTGCCAAAATGGTAAGATATGCGGCTAAGAATATTGCCATGGAAGAAGAGTATAACGTTAAGATAACTAATGAAGATGTTATCAAAATTTTAGGAAGTCCTAGAATGGAGAGAGATAAATACGAGAATAACGAAGTAGCCGGAGTAGTTACAGGTTTGGCTTGGACTCAAGTTGGAGGAGATATTTTATTTATTGAATCTATACTATCTAAAGGTAAAGGGAATTTAAATATAACCGGAAACTTAGGAAAAGTTATGAAGGAGTCTGCCACGATTGCTATGGAGTATATCAAGGCAAATGCAGATATTCTTGGATTAGATGCAGAAGTATTTGAGAAATATAATGTACATATTCATGTGCCAGAAGGTGCTACTCCAAAAGATGGCCCTAGTGCAGGAATAACAATGCTAACTTCTTTGGTTTCATTATTTACTCAAAGAAAGGTGAAAAAGAATATAGCAATGACGGGTGAGATTACACTTAGAGGAAAAGTTCTACCTGTAGGAGGAATCAAAGAAAAGATACTTGCTGCTAAGCGCGCAAGAATTACCGAGCTTATTTTGTGTGAAGAGAATAAGAGAGATATTGAAGAGATAAAAGCAGAATATCTTAAAGGTCTTACCTTTCACTATGTAAAAGACATGAGTGAAGTAATAACCTTAGCGCTCACAGATGAGAAAGTGAAGAACGCAAAAACTTTATAAAACAGAAACCCGGCTAATGGCCGGGTTTTTTATTAAATGATACATCTGATTATGTATTTTTGCACTGTAATTTCAATCAATTAAAAAATCAATTTTGACAGATCATAAAATCACCATAGCGATAGACGGATTTTCTTCTACAGGAAAGAGTACAGTAGCTAAACAAATTGCAAAAGAATTAGGCTATGTATACGTAGACTCTGGTGCTATGTATAGAGCTATAACATTATATGCGTTAAGAAATTCCCTTATAACCGAGACCTCTTTTGATAAGGAATCTTTAATTGAAAAGTTATCTGAAATTAAATTGAAATTCAAATTCGATGAAAACTTAGGTTTTGCAGCAATTTATCTGAATGATGAAAATGTAGAAGATGAAATTAGACAAATGAAGGTTTCAAACTTCGTTAGTCAAGTGGCAGCAGTGCCAGAGGTAAGAGTGAAATTAGTACAGCAACAGCAACTTTTAGGAAAAGAAAAAGCGGTAGTTATGGACGGTAGAGATATAGGAACTGTTGTATTTCCCGATGCTGAACTTAAGTTGTTCATGACAGCAACTGCAGAAGAAAGAGCTAAGCGTCGCTTTAAAGAAATGGAAGAAAAGGGTGATAAAGTGAAATATGATGAGGTTCTAAAAAATGTTACGGAAAGAGATCATTTAGATACTACTAGAGAAGATTCTCCTTTAATTAAGGCAGATGATGCTATAGAAATAGATAATTCTTCACTAACCTTAGAGGAGCAATTCCATACCTTACTGAATCTTGCAAATGAGGTAATTGCTAAACAAAAATAAGTTGGAATAATAATGTCTGAGGCTAAACTTCCAAATTCGCTATTGTACCTAATGGCTGTTGGAGCTGGGTTGGTAGTTGCTAACAACTATTATAATCAACCACTTTTAAATCTTATTGCTGATACCTACAATGTTAAAGAAACCGCGGTAAGTAATATTCCTTTATTTACTCAGATAGGTTATGCTTTAGGATTATTATTTATAATTCCTTTGGGAGATAAATATCCAAGAAAGAAATTAATTCTTATAGATTTTATTGCCATCGTTATCAGTTTATTAGCTGCTGCTTTAGCTCCATCCTTATTAATATTAACCATAGCCAGTTTCTTTATCGGTTTTTCATCAGTAGTCCCACAACTCTTTGTACCCATGGCAGCTCAGTTAGCTTCGGAAGAAAGAAAGGGTAGGGCTATAGGAATTGTAATGAGCGGTTTGCTTATTGGAATTCTTGGAAGTAGATTCATTAGCGGAATGGTAGGGGAATATCTTGGTTGGAGAGCCATGTATTATATAGCTACAGGAATTATGCTTGTTTATTGGGTACTGCTTAAATACAAATTACCAGAACTAGCTCCAGATTTTAAGGGCACGTACGCTCAATTAATGAGATCTATAATTCATTATTTTAAGTCTGAAAGTTCTGTGAGATTGGCTGCTGTAAGAGGAGGATTAGGGTTTGCAGGGTTTAGTGCCTTTTGGACTACACTGGTTTTTCTTATGGAAGATTCTTTTAATTATGGTAGTGCGGTTACAGGTGCCTTTGGAATTCTAGGAATAGCAGGAGCGCTTGCAGCAACGGTCATGGGCAAACTAAGCGATAAAATGAATAAGAATAAACTTATTACCATCTCTACCATTATTATGATCTTGGCTTGGGGAGTTTTTGAGTTTTCAGGAACTTCTATTGTTGGGTTAGTTATAGGAGTACTTTTAGTTGATATGGGTTTACAATCTTTACATATTACCAATCAGAATATCATCTTTTCAAAGAATCAAGATGCCAGAAATAGGATCAATACTATCTATATGGTTGGATACTTTATAGGGGGAGCTATTGGTACTACTTCAGGAGCATATGCCTGGCAAGAATTTGGATGGACAGGCGTTGCCACACTTGGTATGATCTACTCTGTACTGATTCTAATTTTTCATTTTTTATTCAAAAATTCTGTTTCTTAATTCAGAATAATCAAATGTTTGAATTTTAAAAAATTAATTGTATTTTTGCACTCCTTTTCGGCAATAGTATAGGAAAAGAAAAGGGACTGAAAATCAAATAAATAATCGCTTCTACGTTTTTTAATTGCCATAATTTTTCCTGAATAAGAACATAGAATACAAATATTACAATCAGCAATGGCTGAAGAAACAAAAAATCAAGACGTTCAAGAATCAAACATTCAGGCGGTAGCCGGATTAGATAATGATTCTCAACCAACTGCAGCTGCACAACAGGCTAACCCTGAAAAATTCTTAGCAGACTTTAACTGGCACAATTACGAAGAAGGAATTGACCCGGTTGATGATTCTAAATTAGAAGAGTTTGAGCAGTTAGTAGCAGAGAATTTTGTTGATACTTTGGACGACGAAGTTGTAACAGGAACTGTAATTAATATTACAGATCGTGATGCAATCATCGACATTAACGCGAAGAGTGAAGGAGTTATTTCTCTTAACGAATTCCGTTACAACCCAGACCTTAAAGTAGGAGATGAGGTAGAAGTTTTAATTGATGTGCGTGAAGATGCAACAGGACAATTAATACTTTCTCACCGTAAAGCTCGTGTGATCATGGCTTGGGATCGTGTGAATAAAGCACATGATGAAGCATTAATAGTAAATGGTTTCGTTAAATGTCGTACTAAAGGTGGTATGATCGTAGACGTATTTGGAATTGAAGCATTCTTGCCAGGTTCTCAAATAGATGTGAAGCCAATTAGAGATTACGATGCTTATGTAGGAAAAACAATGGAATTCAAAGTTGTGAAAATCAACCACGAATTTAAGAACGTTGTAGTATCTCACAAAGCGCTTATCGAAGCAGATATCGAAGAGCAGAAAAAAGAGATCATCGGTCAATTAGAAAAAGGTCAGGTATTAGAAGGTACTGTGAAGAATATTACTTCTTACGGTGTGTTTGTTGATCTTGGTGGTGTAGATGGATTAATCCACATTACAGACCTTTCTTGGTCTCGTATCAACCATCCAAATGAGATCGTAGAACTAGATCAAAAATTAAACGTTGTAATTCTTGACTTCGATGAAGCTAAAACAAGAATTCAATTAGGTCTTAAACAATTACACAAACACCCATGGGAAGCTCTTGATGAGAACCTAAAAGTTGGTGATAAAGTAAAAGGTAAAGTTGTTGTAATCGCAGATTACGGAGCATTTATTGAAGTTGCTGAAGGTGTAGAAGGTCTTATCCACGTTTCTGAAATGTCTTGGAGCACTCACTTAAGATCTGCACAAGATTTCGTAAAAGTTGGGGATGAGGTTGAAGCTCAGATCTTAACTTTAGATCGTGATGACAGAAAAATGTCTCTTGGTATTAAGCAATTATCTCAAGATCCATGGACTGATATTACTTCTAAATATCCTGTAGGTTCTAAGCACACAGGTATTGTACGTAACTTTACAAACTTTGGTGTATTTGTTGAATTAGAAGAAGGAATTGACGGACTTATTTATATTTCTGATCTTTCTTGGACTAAGAAAATCAAGCATCCGTCTGAATTCACTAACGTTGGTGATAAATTAGAGGTTGTTGTATTAGAATTAGATGTTGAAGGACGTAAGCTAAGTTTAGGTCACAAACAAACTGAATCTAATCCTTGGGATAAATACGAAACTGAGTTTGCTGTAGGTACAACTCATACTGCTGAAATTTCTGAAATTGTAGACAAAGGAGCGACTATCGACTTTAATGAAGATATCACTGCATTTGTTCCTACTCGTCACCTTGAAAAAGAAGATGGTAAGAAATTGAAAGCTGGAGAGTCTGCAGAATTCCAGATCATAGAATTCAATAAAGAATTCAAACGTGTGGTTGCGTCTCATACTGCTATCCACAAAGAAGAAGAGCAAGAAATTGTGAAGCAAGCCGCTAAAAAAGCAGCTTCTCAAAACAGTAGCGACAAAACCACTATTGGTGATGTAAATGCTGAACTTCAAGCGTTGAAAGATAAAATGGAAGGGAAGAACTAATCCTTTTATAATATCATAAATAAGAAAAGCCTCCTGAATAAGGAGGCTTTTTTATTTAAAGATTTTCGAGATGTTTTAAAGAAACTTTGATAATTAATTAGAAGTTTTTAAAACTATCTTAATTATATAATTCCTGAGCTTTCCAAACCACCTTTACTGCAGATATCTTCTCTAATCCCAATCTACAGTAATTAAAGACTTCAAAATCATTGTTCTTGTAAAACTGTAGTGGAGACATATAAGCTTCTCCAGATCTTAATATTTCATTGTTATGATCTATTACCCACCCATTGAGCTCTAAGTGCTTTTGCTTTGCCATATTAAGCAGTTTCCTTCCTAAACCTTGTTTTTGAATGGTAGATGCCAAGATCAAAGCAAACCAATTTTCTTCACTTCTTATAAATGTAAAAAACCATCCTATTAATTCTCCGGAAGAATTTAAAACAAGTACATGTTCTATATTTTCCTTAGTATGTAAATACTCCTTGAAATGAAACATTTTGTCAATATAGAGCTTCTCCGGATATTCATTATTCCAGAGTAACTTAAGCTCTTCAAGCTGTTTGGCACTTAATATTTTAGTTTCAACAAATTCCATACAATTATTAAGGTACTTCAACTCCCATGGAGGCAGAATATATTTTATACCAATGCTCTAATGTAAAAGGCAGTTGTGAGGCATCTACAGCGGTCTTAATTCTATTAATATTTCCTGTGCCAACTATTGGGAGTATTTTTGCAGGATGCTTTAAAAGCCAGCTGTAAATTACTTTATCCAATTTATCTTGTTGCAAATCATTAGCCACTTCCTGTATAGCAGTAAGAACTCTTTTTCCTTTATCTGATTTGGGCTTTAGAATTTCACCGCCGGCAAGTGGAGACCAAGCCATTGGTTTAATATTGTTTTCAATTAGATAGTTAATATTATTATTCTCAAAATGTTCTAAACAGTAAGGAGAGATCTCAATTTGATTAGTTACTAATTTATCTTCTAATCTTGAATTCAACATACTAAATTCTTGAGGCGTAAAATTGGAAACTCCAAAATGAAGCACTTTTCCTGAATTTTTAAGATGATTAAAAGCTTTGGACACTTCATCTGGATCAAAAAAAGGGGCAGGTCTGTGCAATAATAAAAGATCTAATCTATCTGTATGTAATTGTTTCAAAGAATTTTCTGCAGAAGACACTATATGCTTATAGCTGTAATCATAATGTTTGATGGTTCTTTCCGGATATTTTTCAGAAATTAATTTGATTCCACATTTAGAGATAAGTTGAATTTTATCTCGAAGTTCCGGTTGTAACTTTAAAGCCGCTCCAAATAATGCCTCACAGGAATAATCTCCATAGATATCTGCATGATCAAAAGTGGTTACACCTAAATTCACACATTCATTCAAAAGCGATAGTAACTCGTTATTAGTTAAACCCCATTCAGATAAACGCCATTGGCCATGTATAATAGGCGAAACTTCTAAATCTTCAGAAAGTGTTACTTTATTTAGAGTTTCATATAATTTCATTGCTTGCTTAATTTTTATTTGTAGGTTCTAAATCATATTTCAATACATCTTCTAAGTCGTCAAAATTAGTAACTACTTTTAAAACTTTTCCATCTTTACCGAGTATGATGTGGGTAGGATAGTATGTAATTTTAAGATCGTATTTTAAAAAATCTTCCTGATCTGGTATCACGCTATAGCTTAAAGGACGTTTGATTAAGAATTCCTTCAGTTCATCTTCGGTATCCAGAGCCAGACTAATAAATTTAATATCAGCATGATCTTTATAATTTTCAACAAGTTCGTTTAGATCTGGAAATTCCTTGATACAAGCGTAACAATTAATGAACCAACATTTTATCACTAAGATCTTGCCTTTTGTATTTTTGCTGGTATAATTGTTATTCTGAAGATCTGTCCATTTAAAATTTGGAAATTCTGCTCCTTCCATTTTAACGAACTTTAGTTCTTTAATAGCATGAGATGTAATGGTTTGATTTATACTTATTGGAGCATTCTTATTTATTTTGAATATTTTATAATATATCAAATGGTCTTTAGACTCCAATTGAATTGGAATATAGTTTCCTGAGGTTAATGTATTCAAGAACTCCTCTTTGCTTATTCTTTTAGAATCCTGATCTAATGGAATGAAGTTACCAGCCAGTCTAATGGCATTAGATTGATAATTCCACTAGGTAATAAAGTCCTTCTGGAGAAGATCTGTGTCTGTTTTGGGTTTTAATGCGATAGTTCCATCTTTACAACTCAAAAGGCTACCAGAGACCAGTATAATCGTAATAATAGAAGTTAAGAAACGGTGCATAAAGGTTGGATAATACTAAAAATTTAGAGGCACTAATTTAAATTTTATTTTTGATATAGCTCTATTGGAAGGCCATCAGGATCAAAGAAGAATAGGAAATCTTTTCCTGTAATTTCATCTCTTCTAACTTTTTCATGATCAACTTTTAGTTTTTCTAATTTTGCTTTTTCTAAAATTAGATTGTCAACTTCAAAAGCTAAATGGCGTAGCCCCGTGGCTTCAGGTTTTGTTAGTCTATTTGGAGTGTTGGGAAAGGAGAAAAGTTCAATTATGTAATTACTTCCTAGGGCCAAGTCTAATTTATAAGATTCTCTTTCCTTTCTAAAGACTTCATTTAAAATCTGAAATCCTAGAATTTCAGTATAAAAAGTTTTGGATCTTTCATAATCTGAGCAGATTATCGCTACATGATGAATTTTATTTAAGCTAAGCATATTTATAATTATGAATAAAATTTTTCATATTATTTTCTTTCAAATCTAACCTTGCGTATTCCAAAATTAGTATCCCATTCTTTTATATATTTAAACCCATTTTTCTCATACAATTTAATTGCCGGAATATTATCTACCCCGGTTTCTACGGTATGAATAGGCGTATGATACGTTTCTAAAACATGATCTATCAATTTTTGTGCAATCCCCTGTCTAAAATATTGCGGAACTACTACCATACTTTGGAGATGAGTACTTCCATCAAATTTCCTAATTTCAATCACAGCCACAAGTTCCTGATGCTTCCAATATCCATAGAAATCTGTGTCATCTTTTATAAAGTCTGCTACCTGTCTCTTTAAAGGAGGAAACTCCTTCGCTTTTAACAATTGCGCTTCTACAACATAAGATTCTTGAAACACTTTATAAATTAAAGCGGTAATATCTTTATTTCTATGGTTTAATAGTTCTATCATTTTGGTATAGATCTAGTGATTTTTAAGATTTCAGGTTGAGTTCGTATTTTGCAAAAGTTTCCAATATAAATGCTCTTTTCCATTAATTATGTAAACTTACTACTTTCGTGATCTTCCAATCTGCTTCGATTTTTCTCCAAAAAATGATAAACTTACTTGGCTTGGATATCGCATCTGGCTCTTCGCTATTATAGAATTTGTGGTATCCAATTTCTACAGCGCCAAAATCTTTAATAGGATATACTTCCATACTTCCAGAAAGTATTGTTCTGGTAACTTTTCCACATATATTTTTCTCTGTGCCTTCTATTAGAGCTTCTTTAGAAGTCATCAATCCTCCCTTATCATGAAAAAACTCAATATCTTCTGAGTATATCTCAGATTGAAGTTGAAGATCACAAGTATTATAAGCTTTGAAGAATTTGGTATCCATCGCCTCAATTTCATTATAAAGATCTATATCTACGGGCTCATATTTTTTTAATTCTGAGATACTTGATTCTTTGATTTTACATGAAAAGATCATTAATAATAAACAAATAGAAAGAAAGTAAGTGCAATGATTTTTAATGTTTATCATAAGTTATGCGTTTTTGAAAGATGCTGTTTACTACCTAATTCTTTTCATTAATAGAATATTTCTATTCTTTTTTTAACTCCTGAATGTTTTTAGATTCAAACCAATTTTTACCATCTATGTTTAATTGAACAGTATTTAGCAGGTATCTTCTCGTAGATAACGGTATATCAAAAGCTTCATCCATTTCTCTATTAACATCAGAGATATACCCTAATTTCAAATTCTCGTCAGCAAAAATTCTAAACACAATGGTCTCATCAATTTTAAATGGATGATTTCTAATAATTTTCTTGATCTCAACTTTGATGTTTGAAAATTCTGTTTTGTTGGATTCTACATAAACCTGCTTGTTTGAATTGATAAATACATTTATATAAAACGTAGATTTATTTATAGCATTATTTTGAGAGAATAGTGGAAAACTTAAAAGAATGCTAACAGCAAGAAGGAAGATATTTTTGAGCATAGACCGAGTTTAAAATTTTAGTGTTGAATTATATAATTTGGATCGAGATCTCGATCCTATTGATTATCATCTATTCTTCATAAAATTAGTCAATTTATGATTTGTATTCTCTTGAATTTTTCTTCTAAGAAATCCGGTCCACCCTAGAAAAAATCCGCTTACTCCTAATGCCTGGATAGCCCACTTATAAGTATTAAATGAATCTCTATGCCGATAGATCTTTCCGTCTTTAAATTCAAATGTAGCAGAGACATTATTTATAACCTTTCTTTTCTTTGGTCCGAAATTATAGGAAGCTCTCCAGTGAACCCTTCCATTTTTATCATTAACCTCAATTATGTTATACGCTATTTTAAGTTCACTTTCTTTTCTGCTTAACAGCATTTGCCACATAGCTTTTACTTTAGCTCCTTGTAATTCCCCAAATGCAGGATCTCTGAAGATAATGTCTTCATGGTAACAAGAGTTCATCCCTGCTGCATCATTTTTAGAGAATGAGCTATAGAATTTTTCTAATATTGCTGTTTCTTTCATAGCTTTCAAAATACTTTAATAAATCTAATAAATATATGAGTTCTCAGTCTGCATTTAAATGTTCCTTTTCTTTAATAGCGCAATTAATCCCACTATTGGTCCTAGGGCTAAGATCATATAAATCAAATTTGTATTAAACTGATAATTTAGATATGATAATAATTGTATACTGCCAATGGTTATAAGAAATCCTATGCAATTTACAATTGTTAAAGCTGTTCCTTTTACTTTTACAGGCGCCTGCTGAGCAACTAATGTTGAAAAAAGTGGTGAATCTGCCACTACCATAAACCCCCAAAATAGAAGATATCCTATAAACAAGCTTTTTGAAGGAGTTGCTATAAAAAATGGCAGTCCTAAGCAACAAGCACAAGACATTAGTAAGCAAATAAATGCTGTTCTCTTAACTCCAATTTTCTGAGATATATAACCTCCCAGAACGCAACCTAGCGCCCCAATTGCTATTATTAGAAAACATAGAATTGGAATATTGAGCGAAATATTTGGATGAGATGTTTTATAAGCAATTAGGATTAATGGTAAAAATGCCCAAAACGCGTACAACTCCCACATATGCCCAAAATAGCCAATCGCAGGAATTCTGAAGTTTTTATTCTTAAAAACGTTGATAAAAGCATCTAGTTCTAAGCGTTCACTTTTTAATCTGTTAGTGCTTGGAATAGCAACTAGCATGATAGTTCCACCAAATACTGCTATTATAGAAGTGACTGCTATTACACCTTTCCATGGGAAACTATTGGTAAAACTGCTTAATAAATAGGGAAAGGCGGTGCCGAGCACTAATGCCCCTACAAGAAATCCCATTGCCTTTCCAAGACCATTTTTAAAATGGTCTGAAGCTATCTTCATACCAACCGGATAAATTCCTGCTAGAAAGAATCCTGTTAAATATCTCAGCGATAAAATGCTCCATAAATTATTACCTTCAAATATAATTGCAGCGTTACATAAAGCACCAAGCAGCGCACAAGTAAAAAACACTTTTTGAGCAGCAAATCTATCGGCTACTGTAAAGATCGCAAATAGTAAAGTACCAGTTATAAAACCTAATTGAACAGATGACGTTAAAGTGCCTAAACTGTTATCGTTTAGACTGAATTCGTAAATTAGATCGTTTAAAACCGCATTCCCGGCAAACCAAAGAGAAGTACAGCAAAATTGAGATAATACAATATTGATCAATACGAATTTAGGATCAGTCCTTTTTTTTAATTTCAATGTAGAAGTCTGTATGATTTTAAAATTACTTGCATAATACTATTTGCCTTGTTGCTTACTAAAAATCCAATTTACAGATATTATTGAAATTTATGACAATACTAGTAGGTAGCATTAACTTAAATTTCATCCTATAAGATGCAAGATGTCCTATCAAAGTCGTTCAAAATTACATGCTATTACAGTAATTGTTGTTTGTATAATTAGGATTGTAATACATTAATTTCTTAATTTTTAGAAAAATTTAAGAAGATGGCAGAATTCAATATTAGCATAAATGGAAAAAGTCGAAAAATAGAGGCAGACCCTAGTACTCCTCTACTTTGGGTTTTAAGAGATCAATTGAAAATGGTAGGTACCAAATATGGATGTGGAATAGCCCAATGTGGCGCTTGTACTGTACATTTTAATGGTACCGCAGTAAGGTCTTGCCAACTTCCCATTTCTGCTGCTGCAGATAATAAGATCACCACCATAGAAGGATTATCAGAGACGGGAGACCATCCAATTCAAAAGGCGTGGTTGGAGCATGATGTACCGCAATGTGGTTACTGCCAGGCGGGGCAAATGATGTCTGCTTCTGCTTTGTTAAATAGAAATCCTTCACCTAGCGATAAGGATATTGAAAACGCAATGAATGGGAACATTTGTAGATGTGGTACCTATACAAGAATTAAAGCAGCTATTAAAACTGCTGCAAATTCTGAGCTTTCATAATAACCATTAATTTGAAAATATTAAAATGACTAAAGTAAAAACATCCTTAGGTAGAAGATCCTTTATTAAAAGCGTATCTCTAGCTGGTGGCGGACTAATAATAGGATTTAATTGGTTAGCATGTAAAGGACCTACAGAAGATGGAGGAGAAGAATTGGCAATGCAAATGCCTAAAGAATGGTTTGAATTAAATGGATATTTAAAGATAGGTGAAAATGGTATTGTAACTATTTATTCTCCTAACCCGGAAATAGGGCAGAACGTAAAAACTTCGATGCCTATGATAGTGGCAGAAGAACTAGATGTAGATTGGAATAACGTTATTGTAGAACAAGCTCCACTAAATACTGAAATTTTCACCCGTCAACTTGCAGGTGGAAGTCAGTCTATACGTCAAGGGTGGCAATCTCTAAGAACTGCCGGAGCAACTGCAAGACAAATGCTACTTACGGCTGCTGCAAATAAATGGGAAGTTCCTGTTTCTGAATTAAGTGTTGAAAATGGTGTTATAAAACATTCCGGTAGCGATAAAACTATTGGATATGGAGATATTGCTAAAGCTGCGGTAGATGTTGAGGTTCCTGAAGAAGTGGAATTAAAGGAAGTCAAAAATTTTAAAATAGTTGGGACTTCTCGAAAAAACGTAGATGCAAAGAAGATCATTACCGGGAAACCTTTATATGGAATAGATACGTATAAGGAAGGAATGCTAATAGCTATGGTGGTTCAACCGCCGGCTTTTGGGATGGAATTTAAATCTATGAATGCGGAAAAGGCTAAATCAATGCCTGGTATAAAGGATGTTTTTACCATTGATACCTATCCTGAAGACATGGAAAAGGAATGGAGCGATGTAGGTTCTTTTTCGAAACTAGTAGTTGTTGTTGGAGAGAGTACCTGGCAGGTGATGCAGGCTAAGAAAGAAGTAAAGGTAGAATGGGATCTAAATCCAGAACTTACTAAGCAAATCGAGATATTAGAAAAATCTGCGGCAATGGCTGGTACTGCTGGATTAGAAAGCAGTACTACTCATACTTCGTTAATGGCAGATATTGGTTCTAAAAAATCTGAGATCGTTAGAAAAGATGGAGATCCGGAGAAAGCATTTAAAAACGCAGCCCGTGTTATAGAACGTTCTTATACGTGCCCCTTTCTAGCACATAATTGTATGGAGCCAATGAATTTCTTTGCAGATGTAAGCGGAGGAAAAGCAGAGCTTTTAGGTCCTATCCAAACGCCGGAATATGCCGAGATAAGCGTTAAGAAGCGTTTAGGGATAGATCTTGAGAATATTGATATCCAAATGACTAGAATGGGTGGAGGATTTGGTAGAAGGCTGTACGGTCATTTCTTAGTTGAGGCAGCAGTAATTTCAGAAAAAATGGGCGCTCCTATTAAACTTATGTATAGTAGAGAAGATGATATGACCAACGGGGTATATCGCCCTGCATATCATGTCACTTATAAAGCGGCACTCGATGGAAATAATAAACTTACTGCTTTTCATGTAAATGCAGGAGGAATTCCTGAAAGTCCGCTCTTTCCAAATCGTTTTCCTGCAGGTGCCATCGATAATTATTTAGCAGAAAGTTGGAGCGTAGAATCTAATATTTCTACTGGAGCCTTTAGAGCTCCGCGATCTAATTTTATTGCAGGAGCAGAACAATCTTTCTTAGATGAACTAGCAGAAGAAATGGGGCAGGATCCAATTCAGTTTAGATTAGATCTGCTTAAAAGAGCATCCATTCATCCTGTAGGAGAAGAAAATGATTATGATGCAGCGCGATTTTCCGAAGTTTTAAAACTAGCAAGAGAGAAATCTGGTTGGGATAGTGGTAATTCTAGTAAAAATAGAGGTGTTGCTGCTTATTATTGCCATAACTCTTATGTAGCTCAGGTCATAGATCTTAGTGTAGAAAACAATCTACCGGTTATAGATAAGGTAACCTGTGCAATAGACTGTGGAATTGTAGTTAATCCAGACGCTGCAAAAAACATGGTAGAAGGTGGAACCATAGATGGTATAGGGCATGCTTTGTATAGTGAAATTACTTTTAAAGATGGAGCACCTCAGCAAAGCAATTATGATAAATACAGATTAATTCGTCATAAAGAGGCGCCTAAAAGCATAGATGTTCATTTTGTAAAAAGTACTATAGATCCAACAGGTTTAGGGGAGCCGCCATTTCCTCCAATTCAGGGTGCTTTAGCAAACGCTCTTTATAAGGCTACGGGTAAACGTTTTTACGATCAGCCATTTATTTCTCATATGCAAGACGATCTAAAAACATAAGATTAACTTTCTAATGAAACAATTAAAGATCAAATGCTGGATAGAGGAAGATGGCGAAAAGTTTTATGGACCGGGTCCTCATATACTTTTAAAAGAGATCCAGAAAGAAGGATCATTATCTAAAGCTGCAGAAAAAATGCAGTTATCTTACAAGAAAGCTTGGGAGATGGTTCAAAGATTAAATTTAGGATCGAATCATAATTTGGTAAATCTTAAAAAAGGAGGTCAGCATGGGGGTGGAGCAGAAATTACTCCCCATGCTTTTCAAATTATGAGTGCATATGAGTTGCTTCAAGATAAGATAAAAGAACTAATAAAGGCAGAGGATGAACTAATGAAGGTCTTAAAAAAAGATTAAAGCCTCTTTATTAGTCCTTGTGGTTTATTAAATTTATCCACCGATATGTTTACAGATACATAACGCTTTTAATGAGTTTAAAAAAGAAGATATATTTAGATTTTAATGCCACGACACCTGTTGATAACAGGGTGTTAGAAACGATGTTGCCTTATTTTACTGAGAATTTCGGAAATGCCAGCAGCGATCATGTTTTTGGTTGGGATGCAAATGAAGCTGTTGAATTTGCTCGTGAACAAATTGGCAATTTGATAAATGCTAAAGCCACCGGAATCACATTCACTTCTGGAGCAACCGAAGCAGCAAACTTGGCTCTTTTTGGGTTTTGTAAAGCAAATAGTTCAAAAGGGAACCATATCATCAGCTGCAAGACCGAGCATAAGGCGGTTTTGGATACGCTAGAAGCGTTGGAACAGCAAGGTTTTAAAGTGACCTATTTGGAAGTAGATGCTGAAGGGAATATCGATTTAAAAGAGTTAGAAAAAGCGATCACTTCGGAAACCATTTTGGTAAGCCTGATGCTTGCCAATAATGAAACCGGCTTGATTCATCCTATGCAGGAAATTGAAAAGATCGTACATTCAAAAGGTGTTAGCCTGATGAGTGATATTACGCAGGCGGTCGGCAAGATCCCGGTAGATATGAAAGTATTGAATCTGGATATTGCTATTTTTTCTTCTCATAAGCTCTACGGACCAAAAGGCGTGGGCGCTTTATATATCAACAAAAAGAATAACATTGAGATCGATTCATTTGTTTTTGGTGGCGGACAAGAAAAAGGCATGAGACCTGGGACTTTAAATGTGCCTGGAATCGTTGGTTTTGGAAAAGCTGCTGAAATAGCTAAAGCTGAAATGGAAGAGGAATCTATCAGAATCTCCAAATTGAGAAACGTTTTCGAAAAAAAATTAGCAGAACTTGAAGAGGTGCAGTTCAATTCGAAGAATTCAAACCGACTACCAAATACCACGAATATCTCCTTTCAAAATATCGACGGTAATTTGATGTTAAGAAAACTAAGTAGATTGGCTATTTCTCGAGGTTCGGCCTGTACCTCCAATACTATAAATCCTTCGCATGTTTTAAAAGCGATGGGCATAAATGATGAATTAGCACTTGGGTCTTTCCGGATAAGTTTAGGTAGAAATACAACTCAGAAAGATATCGATTTGGCTGTGGAAGAAATTAAATCTTGCGTAAACCAGTTAAAGAAAGTGGAAGTATGAGAGAACTGGAAGCTATAATTGCCCAATACGATCAGTTAAAGTCTGCTGATACAGGCTGTATTCTGGCAACAGTTGTGCATGTAGAAGGTTCTTCCTATCGCAGGGCAGGCGCTAGAATGCTTATAGATGAGGTTGGTAATATTACTGGTGCAATTAGCGGTGGATGCTTAGAAGGTGATGCTTTGCGAAAAGCGCTGCACGCTTTGCATCAACAAAAGAATAAATTGATTACTTATGACACCAGTGATGAAGATGATGCGGTGATTGGTGCACAGTTGGGATGCAATGGAATTATACAGGTAATGTTTGAACCATTAAATTTTCAAGATGAATTCAATCCTTGTGAATTGTTGAAAAATGTAATTTCCAAAAATGCCGCTCAGGCAATCATTGTTCAATTCAATTTGAACCGGACTAGGGAACAATCGGGAACAACTTTAGTTATTGATGAAAATTCAGAAGTTATAGGCAAGAAACCTGAGTCAGAATTACTTCAAATTTTTCAGAAGCAGGCAAAACTTAGTTTAGAAACTACAAGATCTCAATTTGCAGAATTTCAGAATTCCGAAGAAATACAACATGTTTTTATTCAGAATTATCAGCCGCCAGTGAAACTTATAATTGTTGGGGCAGGGAACGATGCACAAATATTAGCACAACAGGCTGAATTACTTGGTTGGGAAGTTACGGTGACCGACGGCCGACCTACGCATGCGAATGAACAACGTTTTTCCAGCTCGTGCCATGTGATCGTTTCAAAACCGGAACAAACCCTGGAGAATATTGAAATAGATGAGCGAAGCTGCTTTGTGTTGATGAGTCATAATTATAATTATGATCTGGCTGTGCTAAAATTGTTGCTTAAAGAAGATGCGATCCCATATATAGGAATTCTAGGTCCACTGAAAAAATATGAAAGGATGCAAGCAGATCTAGAAATTGAAGGTTTTGATATTTCAGAAGAAAATTACGACAAAATATATGCTCCGGTAGGTTTAGAGATTGGTGCAGAAACTCCGGCAGAGATCGGACTTTCTATTTTAGCTGAAATTCAGTCGGTGCTTACTCGGACATCTGCGGGAAACCTTAGGGAAAAGTCGGAGCCTATACATGAAAAGAAAAATAACCATTTCATGCAGTTAAAAGTTTGATACAGAATGCTAAAATAGGAGTTGTGATTCTTGCCGCTGGTTCTTCCAGCCGACTTGGATATGCTAAACAGCTAGTGGAATTCAATGGGAAATCTTTATTGCAACATGCGATAGATGTTTCAGGTTTACTTGATTTTGACAGCAAAGTTTTAGTTTTAGGAGCTAGAAAAAATAAGATAGAAAGTGAAATCGATCTAAAGGAATTTGAGGTTGTAACGAATGAGAACTGGGAAGAAGGAATGTCTACCAGTATTAGCAAAGGTGTGCTGAGGTCTCAAGAATTAGAACATGAGTTGGATCATATATTAATCTTACTATCAGATCAACCCTTTGTGAGTAAAGAAAGAATTAAAGAATTAATACAGGTTCAGTTGGACAAAAATAATCAAGCGACCTTTTCAGAATATTCAGGAGACATTGGCGTTCCTGCAATTTTTTCGGCAGAAGTTTTTCATGATCTTAAAGAATTGAAAGGATATCAGGGAGCTAAAAAACTCATTCATGATCAGAATTTAGATTACGGGATCGTGAAGTTTGAAGAAGGTAATTTTGATGTAGATACCGCGGAAGATGTGGAACGATTAAAAAAGTTGGAAAAAGAATGAAAGTGACTATAAAATATTTTGGAATGATCTCAGAAACTGCTGGAAAATCTGAAGAGATTCTGGATCTGGAGGCGGGAGTTTCAGTGCAGGATCTTAAAGATCTGCAGGTCCAAAAATATAAAATTGCAGATCCGGAAGCGGTCCAAATTGCCGTGAATCAGGATCTGAATTCAAATTCAGAGTTAAAAGAAGGTGATGAGGTAGCGTTTTTGCCGCCATTCGCAGGAGGATAATGAGATACGACAGACAAATAACCTTGGATGAAGTTGGAGTTTCCGGACAGGAAAAACTCCGCAAAGCCAGTGTGCTCATCATCGGTGTGGGCGGACTCGGTTGTCCTGCCGCGCAATATCTTGTAGGTGCAGGTGTTGGAAAGATCGGGTTGATGGATCACGATAAAGTTTCAATCAGCAATTTGCATCGCCAGGTTTTATATAATGAGAGTGATATCGGTAGATCGAAAGCTTTGGTTGCTCAGGAAAAATTACAGCAATTAAATAGTGAGATCGAAATAGTTGCTATTGATGAAGCTTTAAGCATTGAAAATGCACAAAAACTTTTTAAACAATATGATATTATCCTTGACGGGACAGATAATTTTGAGACTAAATATTTGATAAATGATGCCTGTATTTTAGCAGATAAGCCCTGGGTTTATGCTTCGATCTATAAAAATGAAGGTCAGTTATCTGTTTTTAATTATAAAGGTGGACCAAGTTACAGATGTCTATTTCCTAAGACCACCAGACAGAATGTGAATTGTGAGGCGACTGGAGTTCTGGGAGTAGTTCCCGGAATTTTTGGAATGCTTCAGGCGATGGAAGTTTTAAAGATAGTTTTAGGAGTTGGAAATGTGCTTTCAGGAAAACTGAAATTATCCAATTTGCTAACCGGTTCAGAACAAGCTCTTAAGCTTCAGAAACGAGAAGATGAGATTGAAAAGATCAAGGAAAATGGAATTATTCCGGTTATAATTGAATGTAAGATCAGTGATTACTCAAAACTCTATCTGGATATTAGGGAAATTTTTGAACAACCCAGGATCACTTCAGAGAAAGTGATACAGATACCGATGAGTGATCTGGATGAAAGGCTCTGGGAAATTCCGAAGGAGGAAGAAGTTTTCGTTTTTTGCCAGTCGGGGAAACGAAGTAAGAAAATTGTTGACCTTTTGAAAGCTGAATACGGCTTCGAGAATTTAAAGAATGTTGAAGGAGGAATAGAAACTATAATAGATGGATAAGAAAAAACCGAAAAAAGTATTTATACAAGGCGCGATTCCGCCCGAAAAGATTGCGACTTCCATTGCAAATCATCAATCGAAGACCAATATTGGTGCGCATAGTATCTTTTTGGGTCAGATTCGAGCAGATGAAATTGATGGAAAAACGGTGAGCGCGATTAATTATTCAGCATACGAGGAAATGGCAGAGAATGTTTTTCATGAAATAAGAGAAGCTGCTTTTTCTAAATTTGATATTACCTGCGCACACATCTATCATAGCCTCGGTGATGTTAAAACCGGTGAAATATGTCTTTTTGTTTTTACTTCTTCGGCACATCGTAAGATTGCCATAGAAGCCTGCAATTATTTTGTGGAAGAGATCAAGGCAAATGTACCAATTTTCGGAAAAGAGATTTTCGAAGATGAAACCCATCAATGGAAAGTGAATAAATAATGGTTGATATTACCCATAAAATAAATACGCTTAGAGAAGCTACTGCGATTGCGATTGTGCGAACTTCAAGCGAAGAAACGATCAAGGCATTGCAGGAAAATAGAGTTCCCAAGGGAAATGTATTTGAAATGGCGAAAGCTGCAGGTTTATTAGGGGTTAAGAAAACTCCAGACCTATTGCCAGATTGCCATCCGCTTCCTATTGAATACACCGGAATTGAATACGAGATCAACGGACTCGAGATCCAGATCTCTATGACGGTAAAAACTATTTACAAGACTGGCGTTGAGGTGGAAGCAATGCATGGAGCCAGCGTTGTGGCTCTTACCATGTATGATATGCTGAAACCTATCGATAAAAATGTGGAAATTGGGACTATAAGATTAGACAACAAAAAAGGCGGAAAATCATCTTACAAGATAGATGCTGAAGGACTTACCGCAAAGGTGGTAGTGTGCTCAGATACTATTTCTAAAGGAATAGGAGAAGATAAAGCCGGGTTAGCAATCGTCTCAAAATTGGAAGCATTTGGAATTAAAGCAGAACGCATTATTATTCCCGATGAGCCTGAAGAAATAGAGGCAGCCTTAAACGGAGCAGATACAGCTATGGTCATTTTTACAGGCGGAACAGGTGTTGGGCCTAGAGATGTAACCCCGGAAACAATAGAACCCATGCTGGATCTTAGGTTGAAAGGTGTGGAAGAGCAAATGCGCAGCTATGGGCAGGAACGTATGCCATATGCAATGTTATCTAGATCTGTAGCGGGAATCGCTAAAGGCAAAGTGGTGCTGGCATTACCGGGATCTACCAAAGGAGCTGCAGAATGCATGGATGCGATATTTCCGCATGTATTGCACGTTTTTAAAGTGATAGAAGGAAAAAGACATGATTGAAGAAAACAAACAAATAGTAGATAATTTCGGGAGAAAGCATACCTATCTCAGGATTTCCCTTACCGACAGGTGCAACCTTCGTTGTTTCTACTGCATGCCTGAAGAGGGAATCGAGTTGATGGAGAAATCCAGTATTATGACCATTGAAGAGATCATTCAATTGGCGACTACTTTTCGTGATTTGGGAGTAGATACCATTCGGCTTACCGGGGGAGAACCTTTGGTACGTAAGAATTTCGGATATCTGGTTGAAGAACTGGCGAAACTTGGTGTTACTTTAAAAATCACTACCAACGGAATTATGCTGGATAAATACCTGGAACTGTTTCAGAAGATAGGTTTAAAAAAGATCAATCTCAGCCTAGATACTTTGGACAAGGCGAAATCTGTATTTATTACCAAGCGGGATTATTTCGATAGAATCTGGAAAAATATTCTACAGGCTTTGGAAATGGATATGGAAGTGAAGCTGAATATTGTGTTGATCAAAGGAGTGAATGATAATGAGATCAATGATTTTATTGAATTGACCAAGCATAAGAATCTAGCGGTAAAATTTATTGAATTCATGCCGTTTAAAGGAAATAAATGGGACTGGAGCAAGGGTGTTTCTGAACAGGAAATCCTGAATATCATTTCTGAAAAGTTTGGAGATATTGAAGAACTGAAGAACCCAAAACATAGCACTTCCAATAATTTTCAGGTGAAAGGACATGTGGGTAGCTTCGGAATTGTGAGTACCATCACCAATCCGTTTTGCGATGAATGTAACCGTATTCGTGTTACTGCAGATGGGAAAATGAAGAATTGCCTCTTTGCTAATTCAGAAACAGATCTATTAACGCCAATGCGAAATGGGGAAGAAATGAACGAATTGATCATTAATTCGATCAAGACGAAAAAGTTTTCTCGTGATGGGATGGATGTGAAAATGGATGCTGAACATTATGAACAGAACAGGTCTATGATCTCAATTGGAGGATAATGGTAACAATTGAAGAAGCACATAAGATCATTAAAGATCAGCCGAAAGAACTTAAAACCGAAAACAGAAATCTGAGCGATTGCCTTGGGTTTTCTCTTTCAGAAAATATCACTGCGCCATTTGCGATGCCTTCTTTTGATAATTCTGCAATGGATGGTTATGCATTATTCGGAATTTTCCAAGAATATAAAATTGTAGGAGAAGTAGCTGCCGGAGACATGAATGAGATCGATCTTAAAGAAGGAGAAGCTGTGCGCATCTTTACCGGTGCGAAAGTTCCGGAAAACACCACTGCCGTGATGATGCAGGAAAAAACCAGTGTAGAAGGCAAAACGCTTCATTTAGAACAAATGCCTAAAGAAGGGCAAAATATTCGAAGAAAAGGTGGAGAATTAGAGGAAGGTGAGTTAGTTTTTGAAAAAGGATATACTATTACTCCGGCGGGAATTGGTTTAATAGGAGCTTTAGGAATTGAGAAAGTGCAGGTTTATAAAAAACCAGCGATTCACTTAATCACTACGGGAAATGAATTGGTAGCTCCCGGAAAACCAAAAGGCGAAGGTCAGATCTACGAATCTAATAGTTACGCATTAGCTGCTGCAGCTGAGAATTTCGGATTTGTATGTCAGGAGAAAAAGCAGATTGCAGACGATTTTGAAAAAATAAAATCAGGAATAAAGGATTCGCTGGAGGTTTCAGATGTTTTGATACTTTCTGGTGGAATTTCGGTAGGAGATTATGATTTTGTAAAACAGGCGTTGGAAGAAAACGGCGTAGAAGAATTGTTCTATAAAGTATTTCAAAAACCCGGAAAACCTCTTTACTTCGGAAGAAAAGGAAACAAATTTGTTTTTGCCTTACCAGGTAATCCAGCTTCTTCTCTAAGTTGTTTTTATTTGTATGTGTTGCCTTTACTTCAGCAATTAAGCGGATCTAAGAAGAACGGATTGCAAAGATATTTCTTTCCTATTATACATGATTTTGAGAATAGCGGTGATAGACCTTCATTTTTAAAGGCAAAAATAGTAGAAGGTAAAGTAGAAATTCTGGACGGACAGGGTTCTTCCATGATAATATCTATGGCCTTGGGAAATGCACTAGCCTTTTTAGATGCTGAAACTTCACTTAAGCAAGGAGATCTTGTGGAATGCTTGCTAATTTCGTGATATGCCACTGGAATATCTACCCTTTATTTTTTTCTTTATCGCCTTATTTTACAGTTCTGTAGGCTTTGGTGGAGGTTCTAGTTATCTGGCGATTTTGAGTCTGGTGCTAACAGATTTCTATGAGATTCGCTCTACAGCATTAATTCTTAATATTTGCGTGGTTACCATTGGAACGTTCGTGTATATTAAAAACGGAGTTTTAAAGCCAAAACTGATATGGCCTTTCTTTGTGCTAAGTATTCCCTTAGCTTATTTAGGAGCACAGGTAAAACTCTCTCAAAACGTATTTTTTCTCATCTTGGGAAGCGCATTAGTGCTCGCAGGATTTTTTATGTTGTTGAGGTTTGTTCAGAGTAAAATAGAGTCGGTAGAATTTTCTAATACCAAGAAACTTATTTTAGGAGGAAGTATTGGCTTGCTTTCTGGAGTATCGGGAATTGGAGGAGGAATTTTTTTATCTCCAGTTCTAAATTTGCTGAAATGGAAAGATCCCAGAATAATCGCTTCTCTGGCTTCAGTATTTATTCTGGTGAATTCTATTGCGGGATTAGTAGGCTTACAAGTAGCCGGCACCTTTCAGTTAGATCATGAACTCGTATTAAAATTGATCATCGCCGTAATTCTTGGCGGAAGTATTGGCTCTTATCTATCGAGTAAGAAATTCAATTTAAAAATCCTGGGAATACTTACCGCGGTGCTGGTTTTTTATGTTGGTCTGAAGCTCGTCCTTCTTCATGGTTATGAGATTAATATTTAATATCCAAGATTATCCAAATCAAAGAAGATCATCGAAGTGAATAGGGAAGTTGTTTATACGTTTTCCTGTAGCATGATATATGGCATTTGCAATTGCAGGGGCCATAGATACCAAGCCAATTTCTCCAACTCCTTTAGCGCCCAGTTCGTTTATAATATCATCTTTCTCTTCTACAAAAATCACTTCTAGATCATTAATATCAGCATGTACAGGAATATGATATTCTCCCAAGTTGGTATTCATATACTTTCCAAGGTTATGATCTATTAAGGTCTCTTCTTGCAATGCTTTCCCTATTCCCCAGATCATTCCTCCCAATATTTGACTGCTCGCTGTTTTCGGATTAATGATCTTTCCTGCAGCTACGGCGGTTACAGCACGAGTTACTTTAATTGTTCCAAGTTGTTCGTCTACTTCCACTTCTACAAAAGCAGCACTATGTGCAGCTCGTGTATATTTTTTTAATTTGAACGCATTAGGAATATTACTTTTGGAAGCTTTTAATTTCTTGCCATTATCCGAAACAAGTTGCTGGAAAGAGAAGCCAATATTTGGATCCTTTTTTAATTTAATATAATTGTCACTAAATATCACATCATCTAAAGTTGCACCTTTAAAGGAAGAAGCTTCTACACGCTTTACGGCCTTAAGGATCTTTTTCTTTAAAGCCTCACAAACAGCCTTTACTGCAGATCCAATTACCCCGGTGGTATAAGAGCCTCCTTGTATTGGTGCCAAAGGCATTTTGCTATCTCCATATTCAAATACTACATTATCTAGTGTCATTCCCAAACTATCTGCAGCAATTTGAGTCATTATTGTACGGGTACCGGTACCAATATCTGTAACTGCACTTTTAACCTTTAGCTGTCCTTTTTTGTTGAGGGTAGCTTTAGCCTTTCCGGGAAGTGCAATGACATCCCAAATCCCAGAACTCATTCCCGTTCCCACCAAACGTTGACCTCTTTTTGTAGTTCTTGGTTTAGGATTTCTTTGCTCCCAGCCAAATGCTTCTGAAGCCTTTTGATAGCAAGCTTTTAGTTCTTTACTAGAAAATGGTTTGTTCGCACTTTCATCTGTTTCAGAATAATTAAGTAAGCGAAATTCTAAAGGATCCATATTAAGAGCATAAGATAGCGCATCCATGGATGTTTCTATTGCATGCATTCCTGTGCTTCCACCTGGGGCTCGCATATCCATAGGCGTAAATATATCTAAAGAAACTAACTTATAATCGAATTCTGTATTCTTAACGGGGTATAGCATACCTCCCCAGTTCACTACAACTTCATTATAATCCTCATTTTGAGAGGTTTCTGCAATAGCAGTATGATGAAGTGCAGTTAGCATACCATCTTTAGAAGCACCAAATTTTGTTTTTTGATAAGTTGGAGGTCTATGTCCAAATGTAAACATTTGGCTCCTATCCATTGCTACTCTAACGTTTCTCTTAAGTTGTAGCGATGCCATGACGCAAAGAAATAATTGATATTGTGGTCTTAATCCAGAGCCAAATCCACCTCCAACAAAGGGCGCTATTACACGAACATTCTTGTAATGCAAACCAAAGATGTTGGCTATATAAAGTTGAGAGTTACTTGTACCCTGTGTTTTATCGTAAACCGTAAGCTTTCCTTTGCCTTCATAAACGGTTGTAGTGGCAAACAGTTCTAATGGATTGTGATGTTCTGGGGGGTGATTAAATTCTCCCTCATAGGTTACATTTGCTGCAGCATAGGCTTTCTCAAAATTACCTTTATCATCTGGCGGTAGCGGTTTTACCACGGTAGCCATTCCTTTTTTAGGACTACGACTATCTTGAAGATTGGATAAAAGGCTTGTTTTAAATTTAGATTCTTCATATGTGATCTTGATAAGGGATGCTGCGTATCTGGCGGTCTCAAAAGTTTCTGCCACGACTAAGGCAATAGGTTGACCATTATAAAGTACATTTTCATCATATAAAGGTTTAAAGGGTGTTCCTGGAGGCGCATCCATATCTGCATATAATATATCAAACCATGGTAACTTGCTGCGGTTATTATGGGAGAAAACCTCAATAACTCCAGGTAATTCTCGAGCTGCTTGCTCATCGATATCTATAATTTTTCCTTTAGTAATGGTGCTATTTACCACATAGCCATGTAGTAGATCTCCCACCTCATATTCAGCTGCGTAAGTTGCAGCGCCTGTGACCTTTAAATGACCTTCAAGTCTATCGATTGGTTTTCCTATTGAGTGTGATGTTTTCATAGTAAGTTATAATGAGGGTTGTGCACCTGGCCTTTGGCATTCAGGATTTAGAGCCATCATACAATTTCTAATGATCGCTCTTTTGGAAAGTTCAATTTTGAAATCATTTTTCCCGAAACCTACGGCACCATTTAAGATCATATCTGCTGCAGTGGCAAAATTAGATTCATTTGGCTCTTTATCGATCAAGAAATTCTCTGCCTCGGGAACACGCCATGGCTTGTGAGAAACACCACCTAAGGCAATGCGAATTTTTTTGATGTTTCCATCTTCAAGATCCATTCCCGTAGCCACACTTACAAGAGCAAACGCATAGGAACTTCTATCGCGTAATTTTAAATAGGAATAATTTTTAGAAAAACCTTCTGGTGGTAGGCTTAAACCGGTAATGAGTTCACCAGATTTTAAATTATTATCCAATTCGGGTGTATTGCCAGGTAATCTATGAAAGTCTGCAAATTCAATAATTCTGTCTCCAGTTGTGCTTGTTACATGAATACGGGCTTCTAATGCAGCTAAGGCAATAGACATATCTGATGGAAAAACGGCAATACATTGTTCGCTAGTACCTAAAATGGCATGCATTCTATTTAGCCCATCTTTGGCTGGACATCCGCTGCCAGGATTTCGTTTGTTACAGGGAACAGCAGCATCGTAAAAATAATAACAACGTGTGCGTTGCAAGAGGTTTCCACCATTTGTAGCACTATTTCTAATTTGTGCAGACGCTCCGGCTAAAATTGCTTTGGATAGTAAAGGATAATTATTTTCTACAAGATCGTGGTAAGCGGTATCAGAATTTGTTACCAAAGCTCCAAGATGTAATCTCCCATCTTTATCTTTAGAAATAGTATTTAGGGTATCAATAGAATTTATATCTAACAAATTTGACGGATGCAAAAGATTATATTTCCATAGATCTATTAGATTAGTTCCTCCGGCAATAAAATAAGAGTCTGGATTTTTTGAAACGTTTGATAACGCATCAGAGACTTCTGTAACCTTGCGATAATTGAAATTATTCATGACTGCTGGTATTTTTTACGTCCATAATAGCATCTATAATATTGGTGTTAGCCCCACATCTACAAAGATTACCGCTCATAAGTTCTTTTACTTCTTCTCTCGTGTTGGCTTTCCCTTCTTCTAACATAGATACGGCACTACAGATCTGCCCCGGAGTGCAATAACCACATTGGAAAGCATCATGTTTAATAAAAGCTGCTTGCAATGGATGTAATGTTCCTTCATTTGCAATACCTTCTATAGTTGTTATTTCTGAACCATCCTTCATTACAGCTAGACTAAGGCAGCTAAGTATTCTTTTACCATCACAAATAACCGTGCAAGCTCCACATTGACCATGATCACATCCCTTTTTGGTACCGGTAAGCTTGGCATGATCGCGAATAGCATCCAATAAACTAACCCAAGACATGACATCTAAATGATGTGTTTTACCATTGATGTGAAGTTGTATCTGAGAAGTACTAAAAGAATGCTTCATATTTATCTCGGTTTTATGCATATGCGGAAAGTTATATTATAAATGAAATTTATCTGGCAATGGAATTCGTAGCAATTCAAAAAATGTAATTCAAATATAGAATTGAAGATATTGTTTTTTTTCAACAGGAAGAAAAAAATATACAGCCTATCATTTTTAATTGGTCAATGGAGGTAAATAAAAATAAGAATCATTGGTTGTGAGATATGATTAGGATAAAGCTAATAATAATTCAAATGTTAAAATACCAATGGGCATTTCGTTAGCACCAGAACTTCTGTATTATCATGATTTTCTAAACTCTTTAGACGCCAGTACGATACATTTTGTTTTCTCTTATTTTTACTTAGAATTGATATAAATAAAGGTTGTTATAGTTAATTAAACTTCTGATTAACATATCTCTAACTTTTTAAAAATAAAAATTATTTAATTTTAACAAATTGATTTACCACAAAAAAAATTCACATGAGAGAAAATGAAAAATGGAACCAGAAAGTTGATGCTGATGATTTTACCGAAGACGAAAAGCAAATTTTCGATCAAATGGGACTTAATGGAAGTTCCAGAAGAAAATTTCTTAAGCAGGTTTCAGTAGCAAGTTTAAGTTTGTGGGCCTCTTCTTATATGACATCAGATATGTTTGCTAGTACTATGAAAGATCTTCCAGAAAATCCAATGGTTTTACTTAATCAGATTAAAGTGAACCTCCGCGTAAATGAAATGGTGAAACCATTAAATATAGATTCCAGAACAAGTTTGCTAGATGCTTTGCGAGAAAGGCTGGCTCTAACAGGAACTAAAAAAGGCTGTGACCATGGGCAATGTGGTGCATGTACTGTTATTATTGATGGGAAACGTAAATTATCCTGTTTAACACTAGCAGCTACGTGTGAAGATAAAGAGATTACCACAGTAGAAGGTTTGGCAAAAGGTGGGGAAATGCATGATATGCAAAAAGCCTTTTTAAAGCATGATGGCTTTCAATGCGGATATTGTACTCCAGGCCAGATCTGTTCTTCTGTAGCTTTATTAGAGGAAGCAAAGAACGGTGAAATAAGTTATGTTACAGAAGATATTACAGATGTGAAAAGTGATCTCAAACTTTCGGAAGAAGAAATTAGAGAAAGAATGTCTGGAAATATATGTCGATGTGGTGCATATAATAATATAGTGCAAGCATTTAAGGAAGTTCATTCCGGAGATGATGAAATGCCAACTTGGGAATTTGCTACTCAAGAGCAAATGGATAAAGCCAAGAACGCATAAGCAGGAGAACTTTCTAATTGTTATGAAAGTTGAATTATTCAAGACATTAAAAAATTATTGACTATGAAACCATTCACTTATACAAGTGCAAAAAATAAAGATCAGGCGCTACAGGCTTTTACCGAAAATTCACATTATCTAGGTGGTGGGACTAATTTGGTGGATCTAATGAAGGAGAATGTAGAACATCCAGATCAACTTATCGACGTTACTAATCTCGATTATAAAACCATTACATCTAATGATAAAGGTGGATTAACTTTAGGCGGAATGCTTAGCAATTCTGAAACTGCTAATCATAAAGATGTAAGAACAAAATATCCTTTACTTTCTATGGCTATGCTCTCTGCAGCTACTGCTCAGATAAGAAATATGGCAACCAATGGAGGAAATTTATTGCAACGTACACGCTGTCCTTATTTCTTTGAGACATCAATGCCATGTAATAAAAGAGAACCAGGATCTGGTTGTGGAGCGCTGAAAGGAATGAATGCGCAACATGCTATATTTGGTTATAGTGACAATTGTATTGCTACAAATCCTTCAGATATGTGTGTGGCATTAGCTGCGCTTGGAGCAACTGTTGAGGTTCAGAAGACAGACGGATCTTCTAGAATGATAGATTTTACAGATTTTCATCGTCTGCCAGAAGATAGACCAGAGGTTGATAATAATTTAATGCCGGGAGAATTAATAAAAGCAATACATTTGACTGAGCCTAAATTTTCTGAAAAGTATTATTATTTAAAGATCAGAGAACGTTCTAGTTACGCATTTGCATTGATCTCTGTAGCTGCAGGTTTGCAAGTAAAAAGTGGAACGATCACTCAAGTTGGATTAGCAATGGGGGGTGTTGCCCATAAGCCTTGGAAACTTTCTAAAGCAGAAGAATTTCTAATGGGAAAAAAGCCAACTAGAGAGAATTTTGAAGAAGCTGCAAAAATAGCTTTAAAAGATGCTAAACCTTTTGAAGCTAATAAGTATAAAGTAGAAATGGGAAAGAATGCTATCGTAAGAGCACTTACGCAAGCTAATGAAAGAGAAGTATAGAACCACCCAAAAAAAATAAATTATGACAAAGACAAAAAATACTTCTGGAGTTGGAAATGCAATAAATAGAGTTGAAGGTCATCTAAAGGTGATGGGTAAGGCAAAATATGCAACAGAATTTCCAGTAGAAAATAAAGTTTATGGACAGGCTATTAATAGTACTATTTCTAAGGGTGAAATTATTTCTATAGATACCTCAGAAGCAGAAAAGCTAGACGGGGTATTACAGATCATTACTTATAAAAATGCTGAGAAATTAAAAACTCTGGAAGGAGTTAGACCAGAAATTGCTACAGATACCATTGCTCCAGTCCTTCAAAGTAATAAAGTGCATTATTATGGAGAATATGTTGGCTTGGTGGTAGCAGAAACTTTTGAACAAGCGCAATATGCTGCAAGTTTAGTAAAATTTGAATATAAGGAAGATAAATCTGCAGTTATTGATTTTGAGAAGTCTAAAGAGAAGGCTTATACTCCAGATAATGGTTCAAATTATTCTAGAGGAAATATGCAAAAAGGCCTTTCTGAGGCAGATATGGTTGTAGAACAAACATATAATACTCCAATTGAGCATCACCATCCAATGGAACTTCATGCTACTATTGCGAACTGGGATAACGGTAAGGTACTGGCATATGCAAGTCAACAAATTGTTGAAGATGCTACCATTTCCATTTCCGCAACATTTCAGATCCCAAAGAAGGACGTGCGTGTGGTAGCTGCCTTTGTTGGTGGAGGATTTGGTTCTAAACTTAACTTGGAGCGCCATGTTATTTTGGCTGTAATGGCTTCTAAAATGGTAAAACGTCCGGTGCAAGTTACTGTAACCAGAACTCAAATGTTTACCAATACCGGATTACGTCAGCAAAACGAACAAAAAATGCGAGTAGGGGCAAAAAAAGATGGTACTTTAACGGCATTATCTCATGAGACACTTTCTCATACTTCTACAACTCAGGAATTTCAAGAGCCTTGCGGAATGGTTTCTAAAATGCTTTATAATGTTCCAAATAATGAAGTTACTTATAAGTTGATTCCTATGAACAGGCAAACACCTTTTGCCATGAGAGCTCCCGGGGAAGCTACCGGAAGTTTTGCATTAGAATCTGCAATGGATGAGATGGCATGGAAATTAAAGATGGATCCGCTAGAATTTCGTATAAAAAATGATACGCAAACAGATCTTCATGAGGAAAAGCCATTTTCTTCTAGATTGTTAGTAGAGTGTCTTAGAATTGGAGCAGATAAATTTGGTTGGAAAGATAGAAAAGCAGAGCCAAGAACTAATGCAAAAGGGAACTGGCTTATTGGATATGGAGTAAGTGCTGCGTCTAGAAATTCTCCTTATAAAGAAACTCATGCCAAGGTTTTATTAGAATTAAAAGAAGAAAAAGTGTATGCCACTATTCAAATGGATGCCACAGATATTGGTACGGGTAGTTATACAATTATAAGTCAAACAGTCTCAGAATATTTAGATCTTCCAGAAGAGCAGGTAGTTGTGGAATTAGGAGATTCAGATTTCCCTGTAACTCCAGGTTCTGGAGGATCCTGGGGAGCAGCTTCTTTTTGTAATGGAGCTCGTGCTGCATGTGAAAATGCGATCAAGACCTTAAAAAATAATAGAAATATTAACCAAAAAGAAGAGATTGCAATTGCAGAACTTTTAAAGCGTAATCAGCTTACTAAATTTGAAGCAGAAGGTATGGCCAAGCCATCTTCAGAATTTGAAGATTATTCCATATTCTCATTTGGTGCCAACTTTACAGAAGTTTGGGTAGATAAAGATACCGGAATGTATAAGATTAAGAAGATGGTAAATGTTGGAAGTGCCGGAAAGATCTTAAATCCTAAAACCGCCTACGGGCAGATCATTGGAGGTTTAACCATGGGTGCTGGAATGGTAATAGCAGAACAAACTAGAGTTGAGCCAAATTTTGGGAATTTTATAACCAGATCATTTGCAGACTACCATGTTCCGGTAAATTTAGATATGGCTAATATTGATGTAATCTTTCTACCAGAAGAGGATAAGATTGCAAATAAAATGGGAATAAAAGGAATTGGAGAATTGGGAATTACCAGTGTTGCTGCTTCCATCTCTAATGCAATATTTAATGCAACGGGTAAAAGAATGCGAGATCTGCCTATCACACCAGAGAAGCTCATCGAAGCAGAATTAGAAGAAGGCGTAAAAGCTTAATAATAAAAGCCCGGTATAATTCTACCGGGCTTTTTTATTTTATGAAATTCAATATTCTAAAAACTAGGTGGTTGAATTTATAAAGTCTGGCTGCAATAAAGAATATATTTCACTATCTAAATATTTGCCATTGAAGTAATAATTTTCTTTGAAATAGGCTTCTTTTCTAAATCCAACACTTAATAAAACACTTCTGGATTTTTCATTGGCTGGATTGATATTCGCTTCAAAACTATGAAGATTCAATTCCTTAAATCCAAAGTTGAATAAAGCTAGCATGGCTTCTTTCATCAAGCCTTTTCCCCAAAATTGAGGAGATAATAAATATCCTATTTCTGTTCTAGAATTTTTTGAATCTATGTTCCAAAAGGAAAAATCTCCGATATAATTATTAGATACCTTATCTATCAATGCCCAAAACAGTCCTTTTTTTGTGGCGTACATCTCTAAATTTTCTGTAATAAAGTTTTCAGAATTCTTAAGAGTTAAATGAAGATCAGAATCCATATACCTCATTACTTTCTCATCTTTTCTATTAGATTGCATGGCTGCTGTATGCGAAAGATCTAATTTTCTAAGCAAAATTCTATCTGTTTCTAACTCCGGAAATTGCTCAAAATAAAGCTCATTAATCATATTCTAGAAGTATATAGTTTAAACTTAAATCATTTAGCCATGTATGGTTTCATGTTTCCCGTAGCTCTTTATGAGCTCGCCTTCAAACTCAACAAGTTCTTTCCAGCGTTTATCTACATCTATTTCTTTTCCATATTTTCTGGCAAACGTGATAAAGGTGGTATAATGGCCAGCTTCGCTAATCATAAGGTCGTTATAAAATTTAGAAAGCTCAGGATCATTTATTTCTTTAGATAGTAGTTTAAAACGTTCACAACTTCTAGCTTCGATCATTGCAGAAAATAACAACCTATCTACCATTGCATGCAATCTACTACCACCTTTGTTCATAAACTTATAAAGTTCGTTAACGTAGCTATCTTTACGCTCTCTTCCCAAGGAAAAACCTCTTTTCTTGATGATCTCCTGCACCATTTCAAAATGTTCTAGCTCTTCTTTTGCCAAGGCCAACAATTCTGTTACCAATTCTGGGTATTCAGAATTTAAAGTAATTATAGTAATGGCGTTTGTAGCTGCTTTTTGTTCACACCATGCATGATCTGTAAGGATCTCTTCTATATTAGATTCCACAATATTTACCCATCGTGGATCTGTTTTCAATTTTAAATGAAGCATTTTATATTTTTTTCAAAGATACTTAAAGCATAATATCTTTATTTCTTCCTTTTTCTAAACTATATATTAATCTATCTCAACTGAATTATTTTCTTAATTTTTCTATGCCTTATTTCTTTTTCTATCTCATTTATAAAAAGGAAAGTAATAAGATGAGTAATAAATAATGCGAGAATAAGAATCTTCAACTATTTTATAGATTCATATTTAGCCTTGAGCTTAATACTTTGTAACATAATGATTAAGGTTTCGTCTGAAATTTCATCATAAAAAATACCGTCTTCTTGACTATCATCTTTATAAATATTCTTCCTAAGGTTTCCTTTGAATCTTGTTTTATTTTAATCTAACAGAGAAATGTTATGACTTTGCTGACTTCTAATAACTCTTCCTGCAGATGGCTTTAGATCTACTATTAGGTTTTCTCATCGATTGGTAGTCCATTACTGTAGAGATAAATATACAAATATTAAGTGTTTAGTGGTGTAGGTTAAATATTTTCTTAATTATATTAAAAAATAGATAAAGTAGCATTTCAGTAAATTTCAATTATTAAGGAACTTAATGTAATCTGCATTCTAAAAGTAAACAACTCTTTTAAAAATCACACAGTAATTTGAGTAAAAAACTATGTGTTTTAGTGATGCTAATATAAAAAGTATAGATAAAAAGTATAGATATAAAATTTGTAAATTAGAAGTTCAGTTTAGAAATATCACATAAAATTTATCTCATTATGGAAAATAATCATTCAGGAAGTAAAGACAATCATAAGGTTTGGGAGGTTAATGAATCTAGTAAATGCCCTTTTATGGGTGGTGATTTAAAAAATACCGCCGGGGGAGGAACTTCAAATAGAGACTGGTGGCCTAATCAACTCAATTTAAATATACTTAGACAAAATTCAGTCTTAACAGATCCAATGGATGCAGATTTTGATTACGAGGAAGAATTTAAAAGTTTAGATCTAAAGGCTGTAAAACAAGATCTTTATAATCTAATGACAGATTCTCAAGATTGGTGGCCTGCAGATTATGGGCATTACGGTCCTTTCTTTATAAGAATGGCTTGGCATAGCGCAGGAACTTATAGAATTGGAGATGGACGTGGTGGAGCAGGCGCAGGGCAGCAACGTTTCGCACCTTTAAACAGTTGGCCAGATAATGCAAATTTGGATAAAGCCAGATTATTATTATGGCCTATCAAACAAAAATATGGTAAGAAGATCTCTTGGGCAGATCTTATAGTACTTGCTGGAAATTGTGCTCATGAATCTATGGGTTTAGAAATGTTTGGTTTTGCAGGAGGTAGAAAAGATGTTTGGGAACCGGAAAACGATGTGTATTGGGGTGCAGAAAGCAAGTGGTTGGATAATGAAGAGCGTTATGCAAGCGGTGAATTAGAAAGTCCATTGGGAGCGGCTCATATGGGTTTAATCTATGTAAATCCTGAAGGTCACAATGGAAATCCAGATCCGGTAGAATCTGCTAAATACATTCGTGAGACCTTTGGAAGAATGGCAATGAACGATTATGAAACTGTGGCTCTTATAGCAGGTGGCCATACCTTTGGAAAAACTCATGGAGCTGCAGATGCAGAGAAATATATAGATGCAGAACCAGCCGCTGCGGGTATTGAAATGCAAAGTACCGGATGGAAGAATAATTTTGGAACGGGAATGGGAGCAGATACCATAACCAGTGGGATTGAAGGAGCTTGGACAGATACGCCCACAAAATGGAGCAATACCTATTTCAATAACCTGTTTAAATATGATTGGGAATGTATAAAAGGTCCGGGTGGTGCGTACCAATGGCAGCCTAGAAATAATGAAGGAGTTGGGACCGTTCCAGATGCTCATGATTCAGAAAAAAAGCATGCACCTTTTATGCTAACTACAGATCTTTCTTTGAAAATGGATCCTGAATATGAAAAGATCTCCAGACATTTTCATCAAAATCCAGACGAATTTGCAGATGCTTATTCTCGTGCTTGGTTTAAATTAACACATAGAGACATGGGGCCTATAGAACGTTATTTAGGACCGGAAGTGCCACAGGAGGAATTATTATGGCAGGATCCTATTCCTAAGGTAGAATATGAGATAGTTGATAATAATGATATTGACTCTTTAAAGTCTAAAATACTTGGATCTGGACTTAAAGTCTCTGAAATGGTGAGTACTGCATGGGCTTCAGCTTCTACCTTTCGAGGTTCTGATAAGCGAGGTGGTGCCAATGGAGGTAGAGTTAGATTAGCACCACAAAATGGTTGGGAAGTTAATAATCCTCAGCAATTAGGTCGAGTTATAGGAACATTAGAAAATATTCAGAAGAATTTTAATGAATCTCAAAGTAGTAAGAAAATATCTATTGCAGATCTTATAATACTTGCCGGATGCGCTGGAGTAGAAAAAGCAGCTAACGATGCCGGGCATGATATAAAAGTTCCTTTTAGAGCAGGACGTGCAGATGCTAGCCAAGACCAAACAGATGTGGAGGCATTTGAACCATTAGAACCAAATGCAGACGGTTTTAGAAATTACTTTAGAAATAGAGATCATATTTCTGCGTCTGCAGAAGAAATGCTGTTAGATAAAGCTCAATTGCTAACGTTAACTGCTCCAGAGATGACAGTTTTGGTAGGAGGTATGCGAGCCATTGGAACCAATTTTGGAGATTCTAAGAATGGCGTATTTACGGATAGAGTTGGATTATTAACCAATGATTTTTTCAAAAATTTATTGGATATGAGAACTACATGGAAGGAAAGTTCAAATTCTCAAAATCAATTTGAAGGAAGAGATCGTACTACAGGAGACCTAAAATGGACGGGGAGTAGAGTAGATCTAATTTTTGGATCTAATTCAGAGTTGAGAGCATTGGCAGAAGTATATGCTACCAATGATGCAGAACCTAAATTCGTTAAAGATTTCGTGAAAGCATGGACCAAGGTAATGAACTTGGACAGATTTGATCTAAAATAATATCGTGTAATTACGTGCTACGTTATTAGAAAAGGCGGCCAATTCATTGGTCGCTTTTTTTATTATTTATTCTAATTTAATAGGAAGATTAGTTCCTATTCAAAATGTAATAAATCTATATTTAATCACTCATTAATAAGAACACTGTCTTCAAGCCCCCATTTATCTAAACTTCTTAGAATTGTTTCCAGAGATCTGCCTCTTTCACTCAATTTATATTCAACTTTAGGAGGTACTACTGGAAATACCTTTCTGCTTACAAGACCGTCTTTCTCCAACTCTCTAATGGTTTGTGTAAACATTTTATTAGAAATCTCCGGAATTTTCTTTTGTAAAATACCAGATCTTACGGCACCCTCTAACAAATGAAACAATAATAAAGGCTTCCACTTGGTTCCAATTAGGTTCATGGTATAATTTAAAGGACATTGACTTTTATTATTCATTTTTTATATCTTAAAACACTGATAATCCATAATTTACTCTTTTAAGTTGCTATATCACTTTTAGGTAAGTTGTTGCTAATAAGGCAAATATAGCTTAAATTTGTTATCTAAATTATTAAATATGAAAGCTACTAAGAATTATCCGAAGTCTTTTTCTCATGTTGGAATCACCGTACCTGATATAAAAGCGGCAGTAAAATTTTATTCTGAAGTTATGGGGTGGTATGTTATTATGGAACCATCTACCGTTAAGAAGGAAAAAGATACTGCCATAGGCCAAATGTGTATAGATGTATTTGGAGATAACTGGGAAGAATTTGAGATTGCTCATCTTTCAACATCAGATGGAGTAGGAGTAGAGTTATTTTCTTTTCCTCATGGCGTAAAAGAGGCACCAGAATTTAATCCTTTTAATACAGGGCTTTTTCATTTTTGTATTCAAGATCCCAATATAGAGGAGCTAATTGAAAAGATAGTTTCTTATGGAGGTAAGCAGCGAATGCCAATAAGAGAATACTATCCTGAGGATAAACCTTTTAAAATGTGTTATGTTGAAGATCCATTCGGAATTGTATTTGAGATCTATACGCATAGTTATGAACTTACATATTCCTCCGGAGCTTATCAGAATAAATAGGTTGATAGGATATTTTATGAATAAAAAATAGCAGTGAGCATGCATTAAACTTTATCTCACTGCTATTTTTATTTTATCCAGAAGTAGGTCGTTATGCCACCTGTGTCATCTTCTTTATAACTATATCTGCAACAGCGCCATCTATTGCTTTTTGAAAATCTAACATATGCTTACTATCCATATGTGCTTGAAGTAGTTCTTTATTTTCCCAATGCTCAATAAAAGTAAAAAGGTTTTCGTTCTCTTCATCTACATAAAGGTTGTAGCTAATACATCCTTTATCAGATCTTGTTTTCTCAACTAATTTTAGAAGTTCTGCTTTTACCAGATCTCTCTTTTCTGACTTCACCAAAGCATTGGCTACTACAGTGATTTTTGAATTTTCCATCGCAAATTTTTTAAATTGTTTCTATTACTTTTTGAAGATCTCTTCTAGATTTCGGTTTTTTACTTGGCTGGTTAAAATCTTCCGGATCTCTATAACCAATGGCAACCGCAACTACAGTGGCATGATCAGAAAGACCTAAAATATCATTATACTTTTCTGGTTCAATACCTTCCATGGGAGTAGCATCTATTCCCATTTCTGCACAAGCACTTAAAAGCACTCCTAAAGCTAAATAAACCTGACGATCAAACCAAGCTAAAATCTCTTCTTGTGATAAAGGCTTTATAAATTCCTTAAAATAATCTACAGCGCCTTTAGGCAGTTCTTTTTCAATTTGTTCCTCAAACAATGATATGTTATTAATTCTGCTAAGAACAATTAACTGATCACTATCTAGAACCTTATCGGTATTTAACCAGGACACTTTAGATAACTGCTGTTTTTTATCAATATTAGTAACAAAGAAGAATTTCCAAGGCTGGCTATTGATAGAGGAAGGACTTAACTGAAGGATACGTTTTAATTCCTCAATTTTCTTAGGGTCTATTTTTTTAGAAGCATCGAAATTTTTGGTGGTATAACGATGCTGCATAGATTCTATAAAGCTCATACTTATATATTATGATTAAACTATAATTTTTATAGTAGCAAAAATAACTATTGTTATAACTTCATGCAAGAACGGTCGAAAAGGATAGTTCATTTTCTATAATTACACCAAGGTTGTTTAAATTCTAATTCGTTGCTCCGCTTATAGATATTAAAACTTATTGAAATGTTATTTAACAAAAGATAAAGTTTTTGCTCTCCATAAAATTCCGAAATTGAGAATTAAAATTTAGAGAAAGTTATGAAGTTAGATAGACCAACACCAAAGCATAAGGCACCAAAATTATCTTTTGAAACATTAAATTCTGAAACTTGGAATATAAAAGATCAGAACCCAGAAAACTTTACGTTACTTGTTTTTTATAGAGGACTTCATTGCCCTATTTGTAAGAAGTATCTTAAGGAACTAGAAGAGCTTTTACCAGATTTTAAAGAAAAAGGAGTAGAGGTTGTAGCAGTGAGTATGGATGACGAAAAGCGGGCTAGATTATCTCGTAAAGATTGGGATCTTAAAGAGCTAACCTTAGGGTATAACTTAGATCTGGAAAAGGCCCAGGATTGGGGCTTATATATAAGTAAGGGAATTAAAGAGGAAGAGCCGGAAATTTTCTCAGAACCGGGATTATTCTTGTTAAATAAAGACAATGAAGTTTATTATTCAGCAATTAACAGTAATCCATGGGGTAGACCTTATTTGCCATCTTTCGTGAAAGCAATAGACTTTATTTTAGAAAATGATTATCCTGCTAGAGGAGAATATATCAAATAGAATCTTAAATAAAAAAAGCTCAATTTTAAAATTGAGCTTTTTTTATTTAACCGATGATTTTTCTTGTTTAATCTTCTTTATCATCTTCACTATATGCTCTGTCTATAAGTTCTTGTGGCAGAAATTGTTCTAATATAAATCTTTGTTTTTTCTCTACTACTAAGAATTTCCAATTGGTTTCACCATCATTAGAAATAGCATAAACCTCTTTTGTTGCTTTAATTTCATATTGATCTATCTCCTTATCATATTTCACATTTTCCAAGCCAAAGGTCTTTTGAAAATTTAGAAGTAATAAGGTATTTCTTAGATCGCGTTGCTCCTTTTCTTCCTCCTCGGGATTATTGATCTTCATATCCATCACAGAAGAATATATTAGAGTGGCGTAGTATTTTTTATTAAACTCTTCCTTATCTGCCACACTTACAACCTCAGCATCTTTTAACTGTATTTCCATATTAGGATTGTTGAACGTACTTTCTAATAACTGGATCATTTGTTCTTTTGGAACGATCTTAAAAAAATCTTCTGATAAGTATTCTACAGATTTTTCAAATTCTAAATTTGTCAAAGCATCTAAATACGCTGTGAACTCTGTTCTTATCTCTTTTTTATAGTCTTGAGCATAGTTTGTAAACGACAGAAGTAAAAATAATAATGAGGTAATAATAGTTTTTAATTTCATAATGGTTACAGCTTTACTAATGTTTAACAGGATTTGGTGATACCCAATTATAGTCTAAGAAATGTTTTTTATAAGGTATCGTTTTATTAAATATGTAAATTCTGATATAATTTAATAAATCTTCTATTTATTGAATTTGATTTTAATATTTAAACATTTCCATTTGCTCAAAATCTTCAATCTCAGCAAGCCTTATTGCCTTTTTAATATCAATATCTTTCCAGGTTTCCTTAAATATTTCATCTTTACCTTCTTCATTTTTATACATGTTTTCTAATAACTGTTTTTTTCCGGTAAGAAAATTAATACTTGTTTTAGAAGTGATGATTGGTCCTCTATTTTCGCTAGATTCATAACCTATTAAATCAAAATTTGAGTTTTTATATCTAAAAATGTATTTCCAATTTCCATATCTCCCATGATCATAAATAATTTTTAATTTTCCATTTTCAATATTTAAGCTGAGTTCAGGTGGGAAATACACTCCGCCATCTTCATTTTCTGAACTGAAACAATTTAAGTTTTGAACTGCTATATTATATCCTTCAGAATCGCGTAAGAGAACAATGATCCCTCTTCTATTTCTGTCTACAGTATCTCCAAATCTATTTTTTACAATATTTTTTTCTTTTGTATTTTTAACTACTAAGACACAATCTTCTAAGCCATCTTTATTAAGATCTCCACTGTATTCTTCAAATAAGATATATCCATCTGGAATATATATGGATCTGTTTTGAGCTGTACATAGACTATTATTAAAAATAAAAAAAAGAGCTATAAATATTTTGAGATTATTTGTCATTGCTGAAGTATGATATTTTAATTAGATGGTAATTTAAATAAAAATGCAGCTAGCTGAAGAAAAATGTTATGTTTCTTCAGCTGGCTGCATTACCTATCATTTTTAATAAAGAGGAGAGATATCCTTTGTATTACTCATTAGCCCACAGTTCCAGCAAGGCTTTAGCGGTTGGTCCAGCAGATAATGGATTTTGTCCTGTAATTAACAATCCATCTTTTTCTACATGAGAAGTAAACGGAATAGTCGCCGTATGATAATCTGCTCCTAATTCTTTTAATTTATCTTCTAGGGTATAGGGTATATTATTAGACCTTAAAGCTAATTTCTCTTCAGCATTGGAAAAGCCTGTTACCTTCCTACCTTTTAAGATTGAAGGATCCATTTCTGCTGCTTTAATAAGAGCTGCTGGGCCGTGACATACAGACGCAACAGGCTTGCCGCTAGCCAAGAACTCTAGGATCAATGTTCCACTTTTTTCATTCGATGCAAGATCGAAGATAGGTCCGTGTCCTCCAGGAAAAAAGACCGCATCAAAACTAGTAGCAGATAATCCTTCTAATCTAACAGTGGTATTCAAGGAATTTTGTGCAATAGTATCTTCCTGAAATCTTCTATTAGAACTTGTTATGTTCTCTGTAAGTTGACTCATTGGGTCTATTGGGGGTTTTCCACCCATTGGGCTCGCAATGGTAACCTGATGACCTGCGTCTATAAATTCATAATATGGATCTGTAAATTCACCTATCCATAAACCAGTAGTAGAATCTGTATTTACTAACTCTTTATGTGAGGTAACAATGAACAATATTTTTTTCATGATCTTCATTTTTTAGTTGATTAAAATTAATAATAGTCTTTTTAGGTTATCATTAATTAAATCATAAAATATAGTTTCATAGAATTGTAGCCCTAGGCTGCAAAGATTTATAAATAAAAATTACCTAGTGGCTTCTATTATTTTGCTTGCCGTTAAATTTCCTGCTAAAATAGCACCATCCATATATCCAGGAAATTCTGGTGATGATTCTGAGCTTGAGATCAATAATTTGCCATCGTAGAATGATCTTCTAAAAATAGGATTGCCATTATTTTGATGAGGATAAATAGGTGCACCAGTATCTTCAAATGTATTTTTCTCATTGCTCCAAATACATTCTGTATACTCTAAATAGTTACTAGCTTGTTCCCCATATACTTCTTCCAATTGCTTCATTACTTCCTGCTTTCTCACTTCTTTATCTAAATACTTTAGAGAAGAATTCATAAATCCGCAAAGCGCAAATTTAGATCTGTTAGCGTTGCAATGATCATATAATTCTGTAATGGGCCCGCTATTGCTAAAAAGTGCTCCAGATAGATCTCTAATTGTCCAGAAATCATTCTTATAAGTTATTGCCACCTTAATAGAATCTTCCATCCAAGTATGAGTTTGAGTCGCAATATTTAGGAGGTCTTTAGGCAACTCAGGATGAAAAGAAATTTTTCTCGACCATAATTTTTGGGGAATGGCTAATATTACTTTATCTGCTTCAAAGATCTTACTGGCAGTAACCTTGAAGGAATTATTATTAAATTCAACTTTTGTGACTTGCTGATCTAGCAGAATATCATTTTTATCTAAATGTTGATATAAGGTATTTATAAGATTAGAACTACCACCGTTAATTCTATAGCTTGGAGGTTGTTCAGGTATTTGGATAGCTTGCGCAGGCTCATTAGAAACCGGTTGATAGAAAACCGTTCCATTCATATATTGCCCAAAGTAATTTAGGTTCAATTCTTTTAATAGAGCAGCGATGTGAAGATGTTGAGAGTGAAACCAAGTAGCCCCTAATTCTACAGGAGTATTGCTTTCTCCCAGAACGGTATTAATTCTTCCACCTATTCTAGATCTTGCTTCCAGTATCTTAAAAGGGATTCCTTCTTTTTTAAGTCGATATGCTGTTAATAGGCCAGATAGACCTGCTCCAATTATTATATTCATTTCACAAAATTAATGAAGTAGCTTTATAATAATCTTAATACGATATTAATATTGATAAGATGTAGTGCCTATAATTGGTAGTAATTGTAGTGGAAGTTTGATAAATATAACTGTAGATTTGGGTGCTATTAAAAATTCTGAAACAAAAATGCGCAAACTTTTATAGTCTGCGCATCTTGATATTTAATTAGAATAGATTAAATTATTAAATTACCATTTCTTTTATTTTTTTCCCCTCTTGAACTGTAGTATCAGTTTTGAATTGATTGGAAGTATTTTTGTTTCCTCCAGCTTTAATTGCTTTTTCTCCTGCAAAGAATGATTTATGATCGTCTCCGAGGTCTGATCCAGCCATACGTTGATGCTTTACACAAGCAACTCCTTTTCTAATTTCTTGCCTTTGAATACCCTTAACATAAGCGAGCATTCCATTATCTCCAAAATAACCCTGAGTAAGATCATTCATATGAAGAGCAGTTGTATGATAGGTTGGCAGTGTAATTAAATGGTGGAAGATACCAGCTTCTTTAGCACTATCCATCTGAAAGGTTTTAATTTTTTCATCTGCACGGAAACATAATTCTGAACCATCGTATTGTGCATTCATAAGATCATTTCTATCATACCCTGTCATATTCTCGCCTTCAGATAGCATTTCTTCATATACCTGATTGCGGAAATTTAGCGTCCAGTTAAAAGAAGGAGAATTATTATATACCAGCTTGGCATCTGGAATGACTTTTTTAATTCTATTCACCATATGTGAGATCTGCTTCACATTAGGCGTAGGGGTTTCAATCCATAATAGATCTGCTCCATGTTGTAAACTGGTGATGCAGTCTAAAACCACCCTATCTATGTTAGAACCTTCTTTAAATTTATACAGCCCATTAGACAATCTAACCGGGCGGACTAATTTTCCATCTCTTTTTAGAAGTACATCATCTTCCTTCGCAGCATGAATATCTATCTCTTCAGCTTCCACAAAGGCTAAGTATTTTGACGCTAGATCTCCCGGCTCTTGGCTTACAGGTAATTTTTGCGTTAACCCGGCGCCTTCAGAATCTGTTCTTGCTACGATTACACCATTATCTACTCCTAATTCTAAGAAAGCATATCTGATAGCATTTAGTTTAGCTATAAAATCCTCGTGTGGAACAGTTACTTTTCCATCTTGATGGCCGCATTGTTTAGCATCAGAAACTTGATTTTCTATTTGAATAGCACACGCTCCTGCCTCTATCATTTTTTTGGTTAATAAGTAGGTTGCTTCTTCATTACCAAATCCAGCATCAATATCTGCAATTATTGGAACTATATGGCTTTCAAAATTATCTATTAGATCTTGAACATCCTCTCCTTTTTCTAGTCTATTGAATAGGTCATTCAGCTCTATGGCATCTGCCTGTTTTAAAAAATCATATATTTCTTTTATTAGTGAAGGTACCGCTGTCTTTTCATGCATAGATTGATCTGGTAGCGGACCAAATTCAGATCTTAAGGCAGCTACCATCCATCCAGAAAGATACAAGTATTTCTTATTGGTAGTTTTATGGTGCTTCTTTACGGCTATCATATTTTGTTGCGCTACAAATCCATGCCAGCATCCAAGAGATTGGGTATATTGGGAAGGGTCTGCATCATATTCTGCCATATCTTTTCTCATGATGCTAGCCGTGTATCTTGCGATATCTAATCCTGTTCTAAATTTATTTTGAGAGATCATTCTTGCAGCATTCTCAGGATTTATTGCATTCCAGGTATTTCCATATCTTTGCTTTAATTCTCGTACGGTCTCTAAGGCAGAGGTGTAATTTGTTTGTGCTAGATTTTTCATAATTTTGTAAGACGTTATTTATTATTAATAATTAGATCCTGTTGATTGTTGCAGCAATCGCAGGATTGTTTTTTACAAGAGTTGATATGCGGGAATCGTTAGAAATTCTTCAAATCTTTCTGAAATTACCAAATTATCAAAAAGTTGAAAAGCTTGTTCAAATTTTGTGTTCTTAATATTAGCTTCACCATATTCTGTAAGAAGTTTTTCTACTTCATCATCAAAAAAATCTATATATAATTCCATATTAAACTTTCTGCCGTCATCTAATAGCACTTCATTTTTAAGCCATTGCCATAATTGAGTTCGCGATATTTCTGCAGTGGCAGCATCTTCCATTAAATTGTAAAGTGCTACAGCGCCTTGTCCTCGAAGCCATGCTTCTGTATATAAAATTCCAACATTGATATTTTTTCTAATACCTGCTTCTGTAACACTACCCTTAGGCAATGCTACCAGATCTTCTTCGGTAATTTTGATATCATCTCTAGATACTTCCAGCTGGTTAGAAAGTGGCATATGTTTATCAAATTCAGAAAGTGCAACCGGTACTAATGCAGGATGAGCAACCCACGTACCATCATGTCCGTTCATAACCTCTCGCTCTTTATCTTTTCGTACTTTTTCCAGGGCGGTTGCATTGGCTCTATCATTGTTCTTAATAGGAATTTGGGCTGCCATTCCACCAATTGCAAGAATCCCACGTTTATGGCATCTTTGAATTACAAGTTTGGAATACGCCTCCATAAAAGGAGAAGTCATAGTAACTTGGTCTCTATTAGGTACTACAAAGTTTTCATGATTTCTAAACTTTTTGATATAAGAAAATATATAATCCCATCTTCCACAATTAAGACCTACTATATGATCTTTTAATTCATAAATAATCTCATCTAATTGAAAACTTGCGGTAATAGTCTCTACTAGTACAGTTGCCTTTAATGTACCTATGGGAATTTCAAGATAATCCTGAGCAAAATTAAAGACATCATTCCACCAGCGAGCTTCCATATAATGCTCTAATTTTGGAAGATAGAAGTAGGGAGCGGTATTATTATTTAGTAAGGTTCTATAGTTATGAAAGACATAGAGTCCAAAATCTACAAGACTTCCAGAAGCTATTTCTTCATTTATCAAAATATGCTTTTCATTGAGGTGTAAACCCCTTGGTCTTACCATTAGAACAGCAACTTCAGAATTTAAATTATAAGATTTACCGCGTTTATGATCTTCTAAGGAGATTGTTTTGTTATTGGCATCTATTAAATTTTGCTGACCTTCCATTACATTTCTCCAGGTAGGGGCGGTACTATCTTCCAAATCTGCCATAAAGGTTTTAGCACCAGAATTAAGAGCATTGATGATCATTTTTCTATCTACGGGACCTGTGATTTCCACACGTCTATCTTGTAGATCATCAGGAATACCGGCAGCTTTCCAATCACTTTCTCTAATAGATTTTGTCTCTGAAGGAAATTCAGGGAACTTACCAGTGTCAAAGATCTTTTGTTGTTCTAATCGTTTTTCCAAAAGTATATTGCGGCTTGCATTAAAATTTTCATGTAAGGCTGTAAGAAAATTTAGAGCATCTTCCGTAAGAATATCCGGATAGTAATTAGAGACGTCTTTAGAGAAATTTAATTTGTAAAGTTTTAAAGCTGTGTTTTCCATGATGTTAATATTTTACAAAGCAATAATATAACAAAGAATTATAAAAAACAAACGAACGTTCGCTAAATGTAAATATTCACTAATTACCACTATTCGCAAATTAGTTTATATTTGTTCTATGGAAGAAGATTATATAAAGCTTATATTTGGATTGAAGCTAAAGCAGATAAGAACAGAAAAGAATTTATCATTATTTGGATTATCAAAACTCTCCGGTCTTTCAAAATCTTATTTGAATGAGATAGAGAACGGTAAAAAATATCCTAAACCAGATAAGATTGCAACTCTATCTGATAAGCTTGAAGTACCCTATGACCAAATGGTATCATTAAAGTTAGATAAGAATTTAGCTCCCATAGGCGAACTATTACAGTCTAAAATATTAAAAGAGATCCCGCTAGAACTCTTCGGAATTAAAGAAAGTAACCTTATAGATATTGTATCTAATGCTCCTGCGAAGGTGAATTCTTTTATAAGTACTATTATAGAAATCGCAAAGCATTATAACTTTAGCAGAGAGAGTTTCTTTCTGGCTTCTGTACGTTCTTTCCAAGAGGCTAACAATAATTATTTTGATGATCTGGAGCAGCAGGTTCTAAAATTCTCCAAGGCTTATCAAGTAAATCTTAATAGAAAGCTTACTGCAAATGATCTTGAAGAAATTCTAATTGAAGAATATGGATATAGCATTAATTATAATGAAATTAGCAAGCATGAAGCTTTAGGTAATTTAAGATCTGTATTTGTACCAAACACAAAAACTTTATTACTAGCCAATGAGATAGACGAGGCTCAGCGAACTTTTATATATGCAAAAGAAATTGCTTATAATTATTTGGAGATAGAAGATAGATTACACACCTTTCCGTGGATAAAATTTAATCGATTCGATCAGGTTCTTAATAATTTCTATGCTTCCTATTTTGCGGGTGCCATGGTGATACCTAAGGACGAATTGACTACTCAACTGGAATCCATATTTGAAAAAGAAACCTTTGATAAATCCCAATTCTTAAGTATGATAGGCAGATTTAATGCGTCTCCAGAATCTTTCTATCAACGCTTAACCAATATTCTACCAAAATCTTTTAATTTCAAGAATTTATTCTTTTTGCGCATTTCTCACAAAGCAAATAGCGATAAGTATTACCTTAATAAAGAACTTCATCTAAGTCATCAACATTCTCCACGTGCTAATGAAACCAATGAACATTATTGTAGACGCTGGGTATCTCTAAAGGTTTTAAAAGATATTAGTCTAAGTAATAGTTCTCATGAATTTGACATTCAGATTTCCAATTATCCTAGTCATGATACCAAATACTTGGTGTTTTCTTGTGCTACCAAAGATCCATTCAGAAAAGATCAATTTAGAAGTATAAGTATAGGTCTTTTAATTAATAAGCAATTGGAGCGAAGACTAAAGTTTTTAGGTGATGAGGGTATCAAAAATAGAGAAGTAGGAGTAACTTGTGAGCGTTGCGCCATTGCAGATTGTGCAGTAAGACAAGCCCCAGCCATCGTTTTAGAGAAAGTGGAAAGGAATAAAAAGATAGAATTGATAGTGGAGGAATTAAATGCCAAATTTCAGAATCCTTTAGATTAAAATATTCCTATGATAGGAACTTTTTCAAATGAATGTTTTACGAGTTGATGTATAATAGCATAAATCATTAACCGGACAAATCCATCTTTGAATTTTTAATGCAATATTTTATTTATCTATTGTGTTCTATTAATTCAGAAACATATGAATGTTAAGGAACTATAACAATAGTTTCTTTTGTATTGGCGGCGTCTGTTAGTCTTATATTAATCTTATTATAGATCCACGAATCGTCCTTCCAATTGGCCTCTATATCCATCTTACCTTTCCCTTTACTACCTATAACTTTAATCGTTGTTTGAACTGTACTATTATCATTGGTGTAGTGCACGTCCCCATTGATAATAGTCATCTTTTCTATAGGTTCTATAATCCCAAGTTTAGTTTGTACAGTCTCATTAGCATTTACTTTGATAATGGCATTCTGGTAAAGATTTGGATCTGCATAAGCCTGGACAAGATCTGTTGCTATTTTAGAGGCTCCAATGGAAGTAAATAAATATATAACAACACCTAATAATACAAGTGCTAAAGCTATCCATTTTAATCTTTTTTTCATTTTAAAACTATTTCAAGAACAGCAAATCTCAAGAGAGGCATTCATTATTTGCTACTAACTCATTAAATTTAAGTATAATAATATGATTATAAGAGAGTTAATCCTCTTTAAAAAAATTTCCCCGAGGAGCATTACTTTGATGTAACGCAACGTCAGAATGTAAAAATTTTGCGGCTTTTGCAGAATCTTTCACTTTAGAACTACTACGAGCTAACATTTCTTGTTCAAACGTATTGAGAGCATTTTCCCTTACGCCATCTTTTTTCCAGTGCACTATAGAACTACATCCTCTAGCTATCTCTCTAGCTAGCGAAAGTGCGTCTAAAAGCGCCTGATTGGCTCCTTGGCCTTTAAATGGACTCATAGGGTGAGCAGCATCACCTATTAAAGTAACTTTATTTAATTCTTTAAGATCTTCTTGTTTTATAAGATCTCTGTCATACACAGGATAGCCTGAAATTTTTTCTGTAGCAGTATTATTAATGATCTGCGGAATTGGCTCATGCCATTGAGTTTTTATTAAAGCTTCCTCTTTAAGAGCTTGGGCACCTTTGGCACTCAATTTTTTTGCATCTTCTTCTTTCATAGGAAAACTAAGCTGCCACATTATAGCGTCTTTAGAAAAAGGCATCATATAGATACGTTCAGTTCCATTGGCAGTTTGAAAAACTGTTTCACCATCTAGTAAAGGATGAGGTGCTATTTGTTTTAGATCACAAATACCTAAAATTACGATACAGTCTAGATATCTCAATGGATAAGATTCTTCTCCCAGTAACGCCTTTCTCACAGTACTCCGAATCCCATCTGCGCCAACAACAATATCTGCTTGCAACTTTTTTTCTTCGCCATCAACTTGAAAAAAGAGGTCTATATTTTTCTCTTCATTACTCTTAATATCTATAAGCTTATGATTCCATTGCACGTTTGCATGATCATTAAGTTGATGTAAGAGCGCAGCTCTTAATGCTTGTCTTGCGATGTGTATGTTAGAGTGTTTAGAAGGAATCTTCTCATTATTATTTAGCCATTTTCTAACTCCCCATTCACCTACAACAGTGCCTTCTGGTGTATGTACCACATGTTTTGTAGAAACTACGCCCTCTTCCAATGTTTTTATTCCTAAGGCTTTAATAGCTTTACTTGCCTGTTGCAACGTAAGTCCATACCCTTGAGAACGAGCTTCAAAATTAGCATCACGTTCAAAAATTGTAAATGGAATACCTCTATGAAGGCATGCCACGGCAAGGGCAATACCACCAATACCACCGCCGATAATAGCTACCTGAGGGAGATTAACGTAATCTGGTAAAGGTGGATTAGAAGCGGCGAGGAGTCCTGTTCCTTTACAAATTGGACACGTATACAAATGTCCCTTCGGTTTTATAGGAGCTTTACTCTTATGCTCCATTTGTTCAAATTGATCTAACTCTCTGAGATAGCGAAGCTTTACTTTCTTTCGGATTCGTTGACTTTTTTTACCACGACCCTGACATTCGGTACAGCTAGACCAGTTGGTGAATGAGTTTTTAGCCTCTTTCAATTCCTATAGTTTTTAGTCGCTTCCATTGTCTTTTAGGTTGAGGTCTTTTTGCATTTAATAACTTTCACAAGCACATCTAAAACCTGTTACGTCATTTGGGAATTCTAATGGGGTCACACTTCTCCAATTCTCTCCATATACATTTTCTGAACTGGTATATTCTGAGATGTTGAATAGTGCAAAATTATCTTGATTGCTATAAGGTTTAAATCTTGAAGGGTCTTTACCATCATAAAAGCTGAATAATTTCTTTTCAGTAAAAATTTCCTTGGAAGTGGCTAATTCTTTCTTTGTAGGTAATCTATATACTATTTTTTGATTCTCAACAATATTATTTTTTAACCATAAATATCTAACCATCTCCGTTCTCCAGTTACAATAATCTTCGGCTTGTTCTTTTGATATATTTAATACCGGAGAATATTCAAATTTAGTATTTTCAAAATAATTCTTCTTAGCTAAAAGGCTGCCTTCTCGATCTAAATTTTTTAAATAGGAAGGATATAGTATTATTAATCTATTCAAGATCTTATCTTCAGTTGTATGATATTCTTTAAAAGAAGTAAAACCTTTTTTTCTTAGATCATTTTTAGCGGTTAAATATTCCAGAAACATCCTATTTGTAACCGGGGTTCTATCAATAAAAATACTATCTTTTAAAAAAATAGTTCCAGGGGGAGTTTCAAATTTTGCCTGAGAATAGCAAAGAGAAGAAAAACTGAATAGCAGAATTAATAGCGCAAGTTTTTTCATAACAAATTGTAAGCAGTAAGTTTTAATATAATGTAGTTCTATGTGCCTCTAAAATAAGATTATTAAGACCAAATCACATGTTAGATTGATCATTTTCTTCTATTCTTCATAATTCTATTATACATGATCTCAGATAAATTCCAGTTATATGCATCAAAATTAACTGTTTTTGTATATTGAATTACAACAATATCCAAATCTTCATGATATTTAGCAATAGTTTGATATCTTGGTATAAGCCCTGTATGTTCAAACTTATATATGGAAGAGTAGATATTTCGTGACAACTTTTCAGTAAAAGCAGAACCATCATTTAGCGCTCTAATAAACTTTCCCAGATCTTCTGCTCTAATAAACTTTCCCAGATCTTCTGCTTTTAGATCTTTATCTAAATCTTTAAATAGCCACTCATAACATCATTTAAAGAAACATCTCTAATAGCGCCAAGGGTATTTTTCAATTGAAATGGTTCTGAAGTATCAGATTTAATAAATTTAAAATGATCATATTCCAATACGCTATCCATAATTCTACCCAGCAATAACTAATTTGTAATGGAATACTCATAATTTTCACCTGGTTCAAAATTAGTAGGTAGCTCGTAGAATAATTCTAGTTTTTCTTCATCACTTTCTTTTAGATTAGCCCAATAGTTATGAGCATCTATGAAATTAGGAATATTACTTCTATGCTGTACCATCATTTTTAGAGAGATCTTATCCGCATTTTCTATCCTACCTTGTAACTCTGGTCATGGTTCCATCCATACATTTTACAAAAAAAAAGGAAATTATAGTACCAATAAGCAGTGCTAATCTTATAGCCCAAATACTTTTCTTATTTTTCATATTGTGGTATTTGGACTTATTCTCGAGATTGATTTCAGGACTTAGGTTTTATAAATTTATTCAATGATTAATGCTAGATGTTCTAATCACTAAAGTTGCAACTTCATTTTAAAACAAAACAACCTTTATTTTATATAAGCTTAAAAATTTCCAAATGAAGTTAAGAATTTTTAGCCTCTAAGATCTAATGAGAGCGTAGGGTATTAGCTAGATTTTTATTGATTATTTAATTATTTAAAGCCTATCTACTTTTCTTTATTGGCAATAATTCTCCATAGGTTAAGCATCTCCAGAGCCATTCTAATGGTCCGAATTTAAAATAAGTTAACCAGATCTTACTTAACACAACCTGGAATATAAAAACTAAAAAGGCCACTACTAAAGTTTTTGACGGACTCATGGTTTCATAAAGCGAAAATCCTATAGAAGTAAATAAGATAATTCCTATAAAGCTCTGTAAAATATAATTTGTTAAAGCCATTCTCCCAACATATTTTAGAGGAGATAAGATCTTCTTCCAATTCCTGTTATAATATAACCAGCCCAGTAGCCACAAGTAAAATAGACCCATTGCAACATCGCATATAACCATGAGCTTTATGAATATTGGTCTATAGACATCTGAAGAAAAGATCTCATTTTTTACTAGAACGAATAAAAAAAGTACTCGGTAAATATTAGTAATTAATGCCAAGAACAACATAGGAATCTTAATCTTCTCAATTAAGCTATCTATAGTTTGATAGATCTTGATCTTACCTAAATAAAGTCCTAGCAAAAACATAGAGCAAGCAATTGGGGCTAAGAAGCCAAATAGCATAGGGATATTAGTAAGGTATTCTAATGTCCTTAATTTAATACCTTCTATGTAAGTGCCATTGTTCATGATCTGATTTACGGATGCTCCTGTATAGTTGGCTAGAAAAGATGATGGTTGAAAATCTATAAGGGTGAAGATATAATTTAGAACTTCTTCATAAAATGGGAATACTAGAAAAATTATAGAAAGTGTGATAATAAACGTATTAGATCTTTTAATCATTAAAGTAGTAAACAGTCCTAGGATAGCGTATAAATTTAAAACATCTCCAGACCATAGAAATAGTATATGGCAAACACCAAAAGCAAATAGAATAAGCATTCTTCGTATAAAAAAAACAGAAGTTAGCTTTCCATCATCATACATTTTTAAAGCCTGCATAGAGATTCCCAATCCAAAGAGTAATGAGAATATGGGAAAGAATTTAGTGTAAAAAAATAGCTGAAGTATTTTTACAGAGAATAAATCTATATTAGAAGTAAACTGTTGTGCAAACTCATCCTGATTAAGAAACGTGGAGTTCATGATGGTAATGTTCACTACAAAAATTCCAAGAATTGCAAATCCGCGAAAGATATCTAATAGGTCAATTCGCTTTCCGGGTTTTGTGGGATGTTCCTTCAATATGCTTTCTTTTTAGTTTTATAAAATGAATTCGCTAAAAATAGATTCTGAAAATAAGTTTGATTTCTATATTTATCGCTAGATATCTTATTTTGAATCTCGTTAATTTTTGATATTTCTAATCAGCTAATGGTTTATCGGATAAAACATTCTTAAAATAGTCTGCAACTATAGAAGCACCTTTATCGCCACCGTCATCTATATTAGACAATATGATCACAGTATAATGATCATCCATAAAATCTAACATTTCGCAATGAATACCATACCATCCGCCTGTAATGCCTATAATGGTCTGGTTATATCTAGTGTCCACATCAATTCCATATCCTAAAAAAGTATTATATCCCTTAACTTTAGGGGCGAACATCATCTCTGTGGTTTTCTTTTTTAGCAATTTAAAGTTTCTTAAAGCCTTTGAAAAGGAAAACAGATCTTTAACCGTGGAATAATAAAAACCAGCTGGAGAAGCTTTGGTAAGGTAATAATCATTTTTCTTAAGGATCTCATTTTCTCCAAACATAGTTGTATAACCACTAGCCTTATTTTCTCTAATAGCATCAACCTCTATTTCTGAAGTATTTGGCATTTGAGCTCTATTGAGTATATTTTTTCTAATGTAATCGTAATAACTTACTCCAGAAATCTTTTCTATTATTAAACCTAGCAATACATAACCAGAAGCGCTATAATTATAAGTAGCACCAGGTTTTGATAATAGTGGATCGTTCTCAAATAGGGGTAAGAAATCTGAAATTTTATTATAAGTTAGAGGGTTTATATTATCTAAACTAGAGACATAAAAATTGTTAAGGCCGGAAGTGTGAGTTAATAATTGATGCACGGTTACAGAATCTCTAACTAATTTATTAGGATAATCTGGTAGGTAGCTACCAATAGGTTTATCTAGCTCTAATTCTCCTTGTTCATATAGTTGAAGTGTAGCTACAGCAGTGAATAGTTTTGTGATAGAAGCGATATTGAATTTTGTATCTATGTTGTTTAGAATATTATATTCAATACTAGAATATCCATAAGCTCGTTCTTCGAGGATCGAATCGTTTTGAGCGATTAAAATGGTACCGGAAAAGTCTTTCTCCTCTAAAAGATCTAGATGCTTTTTTATGCTTGAATTTATAGATTGTGCATTACCAGCAATCATAAAAAATAGCATTAGTAACGTAATCTTAGTTTTAGAGTTCATCGATTTTTCTTTTAAATAAATAATTAGCAGATATAATTTCCCTTATTAGGTTTTAGTATCTGCTCAATCTTTATAAGTACTTTGAAAAGTAAATAATTATTATCAAGTTATAGGTATCAAGTCTTTATTACTAATTTATTGAATTTACATATCATGCAATTTAGATCTGCAAATACTCCAATTAATCGTATAAAAGCATCGAAAAACAAATATAACGGTTTAGTTTAATTAATGGCGAAGGAGTAGGGTAGATGCTCCAATATAAATTTGTAAAATTACAGATCTTAATCAGGTTATAAATATGTTGACTTTCAATAAAATGCGTGCTATTTGCGCTTAAATGATTTATTGTGTAATAATTTAATTATTATAGCTTTTCATTTAGGAAATATTCCTGTTATTCCTATTTAAAGATCGAATAATTCCAAATTCCATTCTGAGTATTATTTTTTTTGTGTTCTCATTTTATCTTGCGGATAAAAGAATCAAAGTCAATATTCCCAAAAACTAAAAGTTTGGGTTTATTAATATGTCGAAAATATTATTTTCATTAGGTAGAGTTTATTCTAAAACAACAAAAAAACTTCTTAATCCGGTTAATATACTTTGTACAGCATAAGAAGCTAAAATTAGCCCCATTATTTTACTAACCACTGTAATTCCGTATTCTCCTACGCGCTCTTTCACTCTGTTTGCAATTAATAATAGAAGGCAAGTTACCGCGATCACTATAAAAACTAATAGGGTGGTAATTGCTTGTTGTTTAAAGTTATAGATGTTATTATCTGTCATTAAAACTACCGCCATAATTGCTCCCGGAGATGCTATAGAAGGAATAGCTACCGGAAAGATGGTCACGTGTTTATAATCTTTAATTAGATGTTTTTCAGATTCTGGTTTGCCATCTCCAAATATCATGGTGAGTGCAAATAAGAATAATATAACTCCACCCGATATTTGAAATGCATCTAAAGAAACCTCCATGCCATCCAAAACGACCTGACCAATAACTATGAATAGGAATAATATTAGAAATGCAATTACAGAAGCTCTTACCGCTACACGCTTTCTATATTTTAGATCCAACTCTTTGGTTGCTTCCAAATAAACGGGTACAGATCCTAAAGGATCTATTACTGCAATTAAAAATAAGATGGTAGTTATTATTTCGTTCATCTATTAAAATTTAGAATTCTTAAAATTAAACTTTTAAAATTTTCTATTTTAATTTAGATATTGAAATATTCTGTTCAAAAATTTATAAATAGTGATACTAAGATCAATAGTACAGGTAGAAACATCAAACTTTATATCAAAGTAGGAGGTATAGTCAATCTAATATTGCTATGATCTTGGTTTAATCAAACTTATTTTTTCTCTAAAAGCTTAGATGGATTTGAATTTTTAATATAAATAAAAAAGTCATACAGGTTTGAGGTATTTCCATCTAACAATCTAAACTGCTCATTGATTTCTAAAGCCCCAATAGATCTTTTTTCTAAGTATTTATTGAACAAATGATCTTTTAAATATGAATTCTTAGAGGCAGATTTATTATTAAATAGAAGAACAGGAAATTTATAAACATCCATTAAACTTTCTAATGAATTGCATTTCATCAATGATAAAATATTATTGGAGTCTAATTTTCCATTTTCCTTGTCTATTGCGGTAAATTGACCACTGCCTAGGAGAAATCCTAGAGTTATATAATTATCTGCAAATATTTCAGTTAAAAAACCACCCGTCCATCCTGCTTTTTTCTGAATATGTAGATCGTGAGCCCAATAAACTATTTTTTCTTTTGGAGTTAATTTGTGATCTACTAATTCAATATTCAAAGCCATTAAACTGTCGCGAACCTTAGAATATTCTAATCCGCTATATTGATCTAGAAAATAAGAATTTTTGAGGATTCTGGCATTGTTCGATATACTTTCCTCTTGTTCTTTAGATACGATCTGGTTAAATAATCGTTGAGATATCTCAATTTTTTTTGTTAATTTAATCGAGTCGCTATTTAATTGATTTAAAAATTCAGTAGTAGATGGATCATTTTTAAATTCTTCCAATAATATCTGAAGTGAATTTCCTCCAGATTGTGAATCGACCCCTGTTATTGAAACTTTTTTTTCCGTTTGCTTATTATATTCCTGCAACCATTCTATAAAGGCCAAAAAATCTTCGGTATAATAATTCCAGAATTTTAAATTAGCGATCAACTTTTTTGAATCTCCTTTACCAGTAATTATATATTTGTTTAGTTCTTCCGTATTTGCATAATAGGATTCTAATGCAATACTTCTAACATTATTATTTTTAATCAAAGACTTTATTATCGCTATTTTAAATAAGAATATCTCTTTAGTTCCATGTGTTGCTTCTCCGATGCCAATTACTCTGCAATCTGCATTCTGTTGTGAAATTGAAATACCTACATTTTCGATACTTTCAAGGTCTAACGGTGACACATACTCACTTAGCGATTTTTCTATTTCGATGGCTTCTGAAGAATTTTTAAAGAATAAGATTTCTTTCACTTCTTCCTCATCTATTTTTATTTTAAAATTATCAAACCAAGCATTTCCCTTTCCTTGCATTAATCCACTTAGAATAAGGTAATTCAAATCCTCATTAGCAATTGTAGCAATAGAGACTAGAGTCCAGTTCACCGTACCTTTTAACGGTTGATCATTAAATTTAAATATTGACGGATTTGCACCTTTAATATCATTGTACCCCATCAGTCTTAACATGGCACCCGAGTTTTCACCTTGTAGTGCATGGGTCTTCACCCAAACAGATAACTTTATAGCAGCTCCTTTTTTAACTTTAAGCGGAACTTTTAGCGATAGTGTTGCAAAAGTTTTTACATTTTCTTGATAGCCATCTATTCGTAAACTTCTACTGCCGTCAAAAAAGTGAGTAGTGTCTAAATTAACCTTTTAATTTTCATCTACGATATAAGATATGTTAGTATCTAGACCCTTTAAATTGTCTGCTTCAAAACTAAATGATTCTGAATTGAACATTGCCTCACAATCAGAAATATGAACTGCCTGACTATAAATTTTTATAGAGCTAAGGAAAGCGATCACTAGTACGGTACTGTATAATTTCATTAGTTGATTCTGTAGGATTTAGTCATTTCTTAGAAAATTTCACTTTACTATAATAGGTCTGAATGAATTAAGCCAAAAGTGAAAGTAAGAATTTATTTATTTTTGATATAAGCTTAATAGCTACTTTCATTTCTTAATCTAGTTTATTCTTGTTGTATTTACCAATTAATTTTTTGATTGATTGTAAAGCCAAAATTCTACCTGGCGTTGTATACTTTATAAGGCTCTCAAGAACGCTCTCATCATCATCCGCTTTCTTAGTTACTTTTACCTGTCCAAATGCAGTAGTTTCTGAAATCAGCTCTAATTTATTAAGATCATAAATTATAATTTTTGTCTTAGCGTCGTTATATTTTGTTACAGTTCCTATATTGGGAGTACTCATGGAAGAAGAACCCATCTCATCTTTTATAATTTCAGAATGAATATTTATTAGATAGTCACAATGCGAATATTTCTTGATCTCTTTCAGCTCTGATCTTGTTGGGTCTAATGGCAACTGCTTTTTAATAATTTTAGTTTTCCTCAACTCTGTAAGGTCTAATAGCGAATCGCCTAAGATCTTATGAAATTCCTCTTTGGAAAACTCGTAAGCATCTCTATCCTCATAATTTGTAAAAGGCTCATTTAAGATCCATTTTCCGTTATTAAAGTGGATGTTTTTTCCTTTCTCAAAACTGTAAGTATATTTTGCTCCCCCACAACTGCAAAGTATGAGCGTTAGAACAATTATTAAAAGCCTGTAGATTTTCAATTCAATTTATTTAATTCTTAAGTAATAGAAGTTCTGTTATGGACTTGATCCAAACCAGTCCAATTTTTGTAATGCTAGCTAGTTGGTAATTCTTTAATAAAAAGCTAATATAACTATTGTCTGAAGAAAGCCGTTCTCTTTTAATTTAAACCATTAAAGGTTATAATCTCCACATGCCCATTGCATGGTTGGTTTCATCCATTCTGAAAGCGGTTTAAATAGAAAACCGTGATTCAACCCGGTATTCAATTCAATTTCTTTAAAATGCTTAATTTTGCACGTAGAATTTTCTAATCTCGCCTTTGCAGAAACTCCAAACGCATCAGATTTTTCATATATGGTAAGGATGTTCCCGCAAAAGTTAATATTAGGAATATTTACAATATCTTCATTTCTAAAGCTAGCTATAAATACATAATTCAGATCTTCGTTATTAGCCAAAGTAGACACGTATTGTGCAATGTAACCACCTTTAGAAGTTCCCACTATTGTTATGTTATTAGGTTTAGTTCCCGAATAAATTAAACTGTCTATCTGTTTAATTATTCCACCTGCATATTCTCTTGCATTAACGTTGCCGGTTCTTTTTTCACTAATTACTTTAAATCCATTCTTTTGAAACTCACTAATTATCTCTAAATATTGAGTACGTCCGTATACTGAATGCATTTCATTTAAGTCATGTTCTTCCAAAAACCTGTTATGTAAAAAGAAAATAAATTTGTCATCCTTCGTTTTAATAAAGGTGAATAATGCAGCGCTAAAGAGAACACCAATAACCAGTATTATTTTCATACCATCTATTTAAATGATGCATGTAACCGGCATCATATTTTATTTCGCGCTAAGAGTACACTTCAATATAAACTCAGAAGTGTGTTTAGTTTAATTCTAATTTAGAAAGATTGATCCTATAGATATTTCCGAAGCCATTATAGATGCTATTTCCTTCTTCTTTCAAGTGTTCGATAGTCATTACATCAAGTCCATCTGCAGCTCTTTTTTCACTGGTAAAGTAAAAGTTGTTCCTTTCCCAATCTATAAAAGGGCAGAAATCTAGTGCCTGTGAATTGATCATCGCACCCATATTTTTGGACTCAGTCCAGTTATTATTATCATCTTTTATACTAAAATAAAGATCTCCACCACCAAATTCATCATCTCTTCCAAAAGAACTAAATATGAGAAGATCTTCCTTCGGACTTATATACGCGTTAAATTCGAAGTTCTTCGTGTTGATAGTAGAATCTAAAGGCTCTGGTTTTAGATAGATACCTTGTTGCTTTATTGCTTTAAAGATATCTTCCCTGCCTACCCCATCTGCTCTAGTAGCTGTAAAATAGAGATTGTTATTAGCACTTACAGAAGGGTAGAACTCATCTCCTTTAGTGTTTATAATAGAATCTAAGGCAATGGGTTCTGCCCATTCTCCATTTTGCCTATCACTATACCAAATATTATAATCATCTCTGTTTAACTTTCCGAAAATTGGTCTATTAGATGCAAAATATAACCTATCTCCATCAAGAGCTAAGAAGGGTTCTATATCCTGATATTTTCCTGATATTTTTAGAATTTCTGGAGAACTCCATTTTCCGTTGGTCTTCGTGGTTACCGCTAGAAAACGCTTGTGTTGCTTGTAATCACCTATGGTATAAATAATTTCTGCTCCATCTTGTGAAATTGCAATATCCCGTTCGTATAATTTTGTTGAAATAAAATCTTCTCCAAATAATTGAAGATTTTCTGGAGACTCTTCCATATTTAGGTTTCTAATATTGGAATTGCAGCTAATTAGAAATATCATAAGAATGGACACTAATAATGCTCTGGAGATTTTATTCATTTTCCTATTTATATAAATATTATTGTCTTTTATACTTATTTTTTGGATGTAGTTTTTAGAATATAAATATTCTCTAATTACAGTAATCAAGAGCTATTCAAACTTAAACTATCTTAATTATTCGCACTATTTACTTTGAACCTTGATATCGCTAATGATTAAAACCTGTGGTTAACATTCGTATTTTTTATAAAAATACTCATTATAATTTTTTATCAAATCGATATGATTTGTCCATCATTTGGTATAATCAATCGGTTTTTATCAATACCATTGGCATCTGCTTTTTGTCTCAAAGAATTTCTAGTAACGGTGCAATGGTCTAAACTCTCTAAGTGAACGGCTATAACTTTTGCATTTTTTGCATACTGAGCAAGTAAAATAGTTTGTTCTTCATTCATTAATATAGGGTTGTTCTCATGTCCTGGCATAATTGCTCCTCCTGAATTTGTGATAATGATTTCTGGTTTAAAACTGGAGATCACATTTTGTATTTCCGCTATCCAAATACTATCTCCAACGATGTAAATTGTGGGTTCACCTTCTGCTTCTAATACAAATCCGGAAACTTCCCCCATTTGTGATAATATTTCACCACTTCCATGTTTTCCACCGGTTCTAGTAATAGAAATAGTATCAAAAACCGTATTTGATTCTATTACTTCGGTGTTTACAAATTTTTCATTGGCTATAAATTCTTTATCTGAGGGTTGACAAAATAACTTTATATCTTTTTGAAGTTCTTCCTTTGCTAAACTATCAAAATGATCGATATGCTTATGGGTAATGATTACAAAATCTACACCTTCTAAAACACTATCTAAAGAAACCGTTAGATCCACAATTGGATTTTTCGAGATGCCTGCAAAAGATTCAAAGCTACCTTTTGAAGAAAACATCGGGTCTACTAAAATAGTCTTACCAGCGTATTTTAATTTAATTGTTGCGTTTCGAATAAGTTGAAAATCCATTTAATATGTTTTAGTTTGGTAAGAGATTATTACTTTAATATCAAGTATTTTTTTTATTAGTAATGCAGAGAGAAGAAAGTAATATTATGTTTATTATATTGATATTGGTTATTTGAGAATTTAGTATTGAAGCCTTTTTTAAGCCTATTCGATATCGATTTAAAAAGCTAATTATTCAACTTTCTCGCCAACTATTTCATAAGGTTCATCTGGTGTCCCATAGAGAATCATCCTATCTTTAGATACTTCCTTGATTGGAAATACCGTTTTTCTAGTGCCAGATTCGTAAATGGAAATGAAATATGTAAGATTAATCTTCTCGAGATTCATTTTTATTAATTCACTCAATCCTATATTTTTCAAGAGCTGAGGATCTCCTAATTCCTTATTAAATATAACGGTGAACATATCATCGCGCCAATTAAACTGAAACGATAACTTTTGAATTTCTTCAGACGATAAATTGGTTTTTGTAGGTATCAATCTCACATATTCTGTAGAGATCAAACCGTCTATATTATTCACAGTTCCTTGACTTTTTATCTTAAATCTATTTTCATTTATAACTTCAATGAAACTAACTTGTTTCTCGCTGATGATCTTATCTTTCTCAATTTTAATAGGAATGGTAGATTTTAGGGTATCAAACGAAAAAAATTTTAAGGTATCTGAACTTATTTCTAACACTAAATTTTCTGGAATAATATAAGTATCACCCTCTTTAGTCATCATCCACTTCCCCTCTAAATCCTGGGCAGTGCTGGAAACAACAATTAGACAAAACGTTAATAGTACAACTATTTTCATATTTTTTTAAAATTTTGATTTAATACATGTTCTAAGCGTAATTTAAGTAATATGTGTCAGTTTTATCTATACGAGGAGAGGTACTATTTGTTCTAAGATACTTAATGAATTAGTCATTATGAATTTTCTAATAAAGTTACAGGTTATTTTAATTGCAGTTATTCTCGACTTATAAGGGTAATATATTCACGGTTCACATCTTTTTCTTCCACAGATAATCCGTAAGTTTTTAGACTATTAATGATATCCTCTTTAGTTTTAATTCCTATAATAAAATCATATTTCGTATCATTATCTTCATTGGCTTTAAACGAAGCTGAAGATAGATTTGATAGCTCATCGAGTGTATTATCTATGGTAAATGCAGTAAAAATTATTTTATCGTCTGCATCAGATTTAGCTGAAAATCTTTGCTCTAAAGTTTCCTCTAAAAGTGATTCATCTTGTATTGAAACCATATTAATTTTTGTTGATTTGAAGACTGAGTTCTTTTCAAGATCCAATTTGTTTAAAATATTATTTTCGAGCAGCTCTAGATTACTACCTTCTTCAATATTCTTGTAGAGTAGGTCAAAACGCTTGTCTTGAAAATCAGTAGGAACTTTTATATGATCTGGTTTGATATTTAGAATATCACTATAAATCTCTTCCAAGCTATAAGCTTTCAAGCTAATAATTTTTGTTCCCAATGTTTTTTTTAACTTCTCAGTACTCTTCGCTTCTTGTATGTCAAAATAATTAGCAATTTCATTATTGCTTAAAAGTTCTTTAAAGCTTAACGTATTATTTTGCTCAATTTCAATTTCTGTTTTTTTGAATTCATTATCCTTATTTTCTGTTTTAGCATTGGCTAGAAATTTGGACATGATCTTAGAATTTAAATTTTTTGGTTCGCCTATCCATTTTATAATTCCTTTATTATCAATTAAAACTGTTAAGGGGTATGTATCTAAACCTTTTTTACCGTCGCCAAAATTTATTTGAGTTTCCTTTGTTAGATCTGTTACTACGATCGATTTAAAATCTATACGTTTTAAACTCCTTTTAACTTTTTCTACAGATTCATCGGTAATTGAAATATAGACAAGATCTTTGTTATTAAACTCACTTTGTATTTTGTTCATGTGAGGTACAGCTGCAATACAAGGTCCGCACCAAGTTGCCCAGAATTCCAGCACTGTAAATTTATTGTCTAAGCTTTTGTTGGTAGGCACATTCTCAATCCAATGGGTAATATTTATTTTAGGAGCTTTTTCATTGACTTCTATATTGGACTGGGCATAAGTACTTCCCATAGTTAGAAAAGTCAGAATGTATATTAAATATTTCATGATTGATGATTCGTTGCGTTAAGTTATTGAACTCAGAATTTTATAAATAATAGGTAATAACGGTCTCGATTACCATAAGGTGCGGGATTAGGGATGTGCACTTGTGTGCTTTGACTTTAATTGTTGGTTAATTTAATTATTTTATTTGAAACCTTATCCATTATTTGTGAGAAGCGAATGTTGGCTTAGTTAGGTTTAATTGGTTATGAATTTTATTGCTTCTAAAATATTTCCATCCAAAAGATAATTGTCAAAATTATCCTGTTTTATTACATTAATATCAGGTACAATGCTCTCATAATAAATGCCATTTCTATCACTATTATACGTTTTAGTTAAAGCCATTATAGTATTAAAAGGTAATATTGAAGAATAATTTTCTGATGTAAATCCTAATGAATTTTCACCAATAAAAACTGTATTAGGTCTTCCCTTAAAAGCCATCGCTACAATTTCTCCTGAACTTGCCGTCACAGCACTAGTAATAATGGCCACTTTAATTTTGTCCAACAATTTACCTGTGGGTGTAATTTGATATTGCTTTTTAGAATCTACTAAATATTTCCCTTTTGACAGACTCTTTATTCCTATTAGATTTTTATTACCATCCAAGGTGCCAGTAATATTGTTATTACCCAGAAAATCATATAACCCTAGAAGCATTGGCCAGGAGTTTCCACCTGTATTAAAACGCAAATCAATGATCCAACCCTCCAATTCATTTCCAGTTTTAATTTCAACAACTTGATTATATAAATTCTGCGCTATCTTATTTACATTTTTTGGATGTAAGTCCGTAAAGAAAAGTGATGGTACTAATATGTATCCAAATTTCTCTTGAATTATTTTTACTTCAAAACCTGGATTAGTATCATATTTCATTTTCCATTGATTACTATAACTTTCCGAAGACACCTTTTTTTGTACACTGTAAACACTGTTCTCAAAGTAGATTGAACAGTGCGTCGCATCTATTTTTGAAAATAATGGTTCAACTTCATTAAGAGAATTTTTAAAATTGGTATACAAAGCTAAATTTGAAAAAGTTTCATTTTCAATTTCTTCCCAATTCACTGAATCTTTTTTTATGAAGCCCTCTTTTAAGTTTAAGAATAACGTATCATAAAATGCATGTATACTGTCTTTAGAAGTGTTGTATTTCTGTGCATTCATAGAGATTGAAGTGATCAAGATGATCAATAGAGTTAATTTTTTTCCCATACGTTCTTATTCCATTATTTATTCTTTAAAAATCGAATTTAATTTGGTGTTAAGCTCTCTTCAAATACAAGTTGAGGGAGTAAGTTGAAGTACTTATTGACTTAAGCTTTTATAATTTCTGTAAATCACTGATATACTTAGGAAGTCATATCTCTCCGATGATAATCGCAGTTTACAATTTTCTATTTTGAATTATTTCAAATAATTCCTTTTTATAAGTGTCGCCAATGGGTATATCTTTATCTTGTATGTAAACGCTTAAAGAGTCAGTTTTCTTAATATGCCGAAGGGAGACTATAAATGATTTATGGGTCTTTATAAATTCAGATTTTGGAAGTAGATTCTCAATATTTTTTAGTGTATTATTTGTTATTATTTGACTTTCAACTAAATGAATAGCAACATAATTTTTTAGCCCTTCAATATATAATATGTCTTTCACATATATTTTTTCAAAATTATTTTTGCCATCAGTTTTAACGAAAAGATACTCCGAAGAAGTATTTGGTGTTTCGGTTACCGGATCCTGGGATATGTTTAAGTTTTTAACTTTATTAACTGCCTCATAAAAGCGTTCAAATTCAAATGGTTTTAGCAAATAATCTACCGCATTTACATCGTAACTATCCAGCGCAAATTGTGCATATGCAGTAGTAAAAATAATTTTTGTTTTTCCTTTTATAATTTTGGACAATTGTAATCCAGTTAATTCGGGCATTTGAATATCCAGAAAAACTAAATCAATTTTTGATTGTTCAATTATAGATAGTGCTTGTATAGAACTGGTTGTTGTGGCTTCTAATTCGAGAAATGGAATCTTGGCTACATATTTTTCAAGTAATCGAATTGCGGGCGGTTCATCATCTACAATTAGACATTTTAATATTTTCATAGTTTGTTGATAAGAGGCAGTTTTAAGAGCGTGGTAAATTTCCCATCTATTTCTTCAGATTGAAAATCGAAATTATCCTTGTAAATAGCAAATAAACGGCGTTTTAAATTTTCTTTTCCAATGCCATTGTGGTTATATTTTTCAGATTTTGAAATTAGGTTCTCTGTTGTTACGATAACTTCTTTACCTGTTATTATTATAGAAATCTTTGCTGGATTCTGCCTGTCGTTTATAACGCCATGTTTAAAAATATTTTCAACAAAATGAATAAACATTAAAGATGGAATAACTTGATTATCAATAGTACCTTCTAAATTATATTCTAAAAACATGGTATCCTCAAACCTTTTTCTGTGTAGGTAAATGTAATCTTCTATAAATTTTATTTCCTTTTCCAAAGGCATCATTTCCTGTTCTGCCTCATAAGTTACATATCTTAAAAGTTCACAAAGCCTATGAATATCCTTTGCAGTATTTGGCTGCGTATCAATTAATTCTGTATAAAAAGTGTTTAGCGTATTAAATAGAAAATGTGGTTCTAATTGAGATTTTAAAAAATTCAACTCTGCTTTTTTATAATCTAGCTCTAACTGAAAAATGCGATTTTGATTGGTAATATATTCATAAAATACATATAGTAATGTACTGTATAAAATTCCTTTAAAAGCAAAAAAGGAATTGTCTACTGTATAAAAAAAGAATTTTCTAGATTCTTCATAATAGTTATGATTACCAGTAAAATGGAACAAAACTACCTCTTCAAGAAAATACCGAATCTGACCAAAAACGACTATTAAAATTATAACACCCAGAAAAAATCTTAAATAATATTTCTTTTTTAAAGTATATGGGCAAACCAAATAGAAGTTTAAAAAGTACACCGCAAATGTTGCGGTATACATTATAATTCGTGTGAAATTTAAGGGTGCTTGAAAATTTCTTAAAAATCCATCCATTCCGCCATAAACGTAATCGGAGAAAAAATCCATAAAGATCACGATCAATATGATGGCTATATGAAGGTGACGTTGTTTTTTGACTATTTCCATGTCATAAAATTACCCAATATTTTTCGACGTATTTATTTTTTTTGACAAACTGGATAAAATGCTACACGAAATAGCTTTTTATCATACAGAAGTAGAAAACAACTACCTCTTAAGGTTTGGTGTAACGTTATTTCCGGTTGGTGTAAACTAATTATTTACAGAAGATGTCTTGAATAAATTTGCTTAACAAATAGATAAATCATGAAAACAACATTCTTCTTTTTATTACTACTAAATAGCTTTTTCTTCTTTGGTCAAAGCGTACAAATCAGCGGAACCATCACTGCTGAAAATACTAATGAGAAACTGGCATATGCAACAGTTTCTATATTTAAAGCTGAAGACAATAGTTTTAAGCAAAGCACAAACACAGATGAATTTGGTCACTATAACATATCTGTTGAATCATCTCAATTTTATATTCAAATTAATTTATTGGGTTATAAAATACTGAAATCAAATATTTTACAGAAGAGCAATGGAGATCAAATACAAAATTTTATTTTACAAGAAGATGCATTTGACTTAGAGGAAGTTGTTGTAATGCAAACAAAAAAATTACTGACTCTAAAGGGTGATAAGATGATATTTGATGTAGACAAAGCAGGCTTTGGAAATGGTAATGATGCTTTAGAAACACTAACAAAATTACCTGGGGTTCGGTTAGATAAGGATGACAATGTAGTGTTTAGAGGAAGTAATAACTTGCAAATTATGATTGATGGAAAGCCAGCACTTCTAAGCGGCGAGGAGTTAAATCAATATTTAAAAACAATGGACGGCAGCAATATAAAATCAGTAGAAATTATAGCAAATCCTTCGGCTAAATATGATGCCTCTGGTAGCGCAGGAATTTTTAATATTGTTCTTAAAAAATCTGCTGCTACTGGCTTAACTGGTAATGTTAGAACATCTGTTGGTTATGCTGAATTCATTAAAAATTATAACAGCATTAATTTATATAATAATACAGAAAAATGGAATTTTAAATATGGATTAAGTTATGGTTATACAGAAAGTGTTAACCATAGAAAGATTAATCAAACCATAGTAAATCCTACCAATACATTATTATTAGAACAAAATAACGATTGGTTACCAATTTCAAATAGCTATTCAGGAAATTTTGGAGCTGGACATGAGTTAAGTAAAAATGCAAATATTGGCGCTTCCGTTAGTTATAATATTTACAATAGTAATGAAGTAACTAATGGTAGAACAAATGAGTACGACAATAGAATTTATGAGCGTTACACCATTTTAAAAACGGACGATGCTATTTTAAATAAAACAATAATTGGAACCCTATTTTACAATTTTGCAACTGATAGTCTGGATACCAAGGTAGACGCACAACTAAATTTCGCCAATTATAACAATACAAGTGATCGCCAAACTTCTAATTTTTATTTCAACGCAGATACCAACGAAATGTATAAAAATGATGATCAAATAAAGTACAACAATCCAACAGATTACAACATTTTAAGTGCTAAAATCGATGTAGAACATAAGCTAAATTCTGCTATAAACTTAGAAACTGGTGCAAAATACAGCTATGTAAATAATGATTATGATATTGATTTAAAAGAGCGCAACTTATCTGGAGATTACATTCAAAATACTAATAGAAGCAACAGATTAATTTATAAAGAATCGATATTCTCTGGTTATGGAATTGCTAATTTTAATACAGGAAAATTCGATTTCCAAGCTGGTTTACGTGCTGAATATATTGATTATAATGCAACTTCACTAACATCTAATACTTCAAATAAAGATCAATACCTTTCATTATTCCCATCTTTTAGTGTGAATGCTAATATGGAAAATAATCAATACAAAATCTCTTACAGCCGCAGAATTCAAAGACCTCGTTATTTGTATTTAAATCCTTATTACGAATATATTGATACTTATAACGTTTCTGTTGGAAACCCTGATCTTACGCCACAATTTACCAATGCTTTTGAAATGGTTTGGATCAACAAACAAAAAACATCTCTCTCACTTTTTGCTAATTTTTCTACAGATGAAATGTATCAGATTATTAGTTATAATCCAGAAAATAAAATTACCACATTGTATTATGACAATATTGGAAGTTCTAAAAGCATCGGACTATCATTTAATACCAGTTGGAATGTAAATAAATACTGGGACATTCAATTAAACAGTGAGCTATATTACGGCCAAGCAAAATCAGATTTAGAAGGTTACAAATTTAATGACAGCGGCATCTCTTATTATGCTGGCTTAAATCAAACTTTTGACTTTGGAAAAAATTGGAACGGCACTTGGAATAGTTTTTACAGTGAAAGCGGAAAGTATGGAAATACTACTTTTAAACCATCTTATGATATGTCTTTCAGTTTACGTAAAGACCTTCTGGAAAATAAAATAAGATTAAATTTAAGTGCGCAAAATGTATTGAAGAAAAGCCAATGGATACAAAATACACAGCAAGACAATGTATCTACCAACTGGATTAACCGCTGGGAAACGAGAAAAATTACGCTATCTGCAACTTATAATTTTGGTAATGCAAAAAAGAAAGATGTAAAAGACGCAGACTTAAATGATGAGCAAAACAGATTATAAAAAATTGATTTAATCCTTTAAAAAGATCACCAACATAAGCCAGACTGTCTCAATCCAGTCTGGCTTTTGTTGCTCTACAAGATTCAACTATTATTTTTGAGCGACAGACAAACATTAGGTTTACAGCTCATTCGGTTAAGTATCTAAAGGTTTAAATTTTGGTCGACCTAATTCAGGAAAAGCACAATAGTAATGGTTGTATTCATTGTGGTAACGCTAAAATTCAAAGTTGTTATCATAACTCTAATTCCAATGATATTCAAATTTGAATTAATATTTTGAATCAGTCATGATTCGAGAATTTAAATACTCATAAATTTCATTCAATCTAGTTTCTACTAGTTCCAAATTTCTGGAAGCTACAAATAATTGCTGAATTGTTCCTCCGCCTGAATACTCATCTTTTGAGACTAAATTATTGAGCTTCATTTCAGAATCTTTAAATTTTATCCAATTTCGTTGTGCTTGTTTTAAAGTCTCTTTATCCTTAGGATTCAATTTATGAAGTAATTCCTTATAATATTTATTTAGTAAAACATCATAACTGGCGTACGCATTATATGTTGCTTGAAGCATTCCCGCAGTGGTATAATCATTTTCAATTTCCAAATCCATTTTTTTATTGATCCTGAATTTTTCTATTACGAATTCTAAATTGTTAGAGAATTTGTTAAGTTGAATAATTGAATCTTTATATTTTCGAGTTTCAAAATCAACTTGTTCTAATAATTCTGTTTTCTGGGCAAAGGTATTTGAACAGAGGATTATGGATAAGAATAGGAATATCTTCTTCATTTTTTTCTAAAAAATTATACTTAACTGTCACTTTTTTATACATATTGTGCTACGGAGAAAGACCACATGTAGAATTAGATTTAAATTACTATTAAATTTAATTATTTTGTATGGCTTACGGCCCATTCTTTTTGATAAGCATTCTTTTAAGTTGTTTTTGTTAAATAGCCATGTTGAATAAGCTCCATTTTATCTGTAATCTTTTTGAGACCTGCATTTTTTAGAAATAGGATTTTATCAGACACTCTCATTACATTCTCATAGTCATGGTCTGTAATAATGAAGCCTTTATTTGGTTTTTCATCAGTTATATATTTTATAATTTGCTCTCGAACTATAGGACTAACGCCATTAAATGGCTCATCAAGTAAAACAAAATCAGCTTCTGAATTTAGTAGTAGTAATATTTCTAAAATTCTCTTTTCACCTCCAGAAAGTACTTGATATTTCTTTTGTAATAATGGTTTTATGAATACATTTTCTTTTAATCGAGCTCTTTTATTTACTGGAAGAAATAAATTTATAATAGTTTTTATCTTAAAGCCTTTTGGCAGAAAATTATTCTGGGGAAGGTAGTTTATCACTTTACTGGATTCTTTAAAGCTCTGTAAAATCTTTTTATTAACTCTAATAAATTTATTTTCAGCATTTTCAATTCCAAAGATTATTTTTAGCAAAGTAGATTTTCCTGAACCATTTCTACCAATTAATCCAACGATTTCACCTTGTTTGCAAGACAAAAAAATGTCTGTCAAAATTAATTTATCTCGATAAGATTTTCTGACACTATCAACATGAAGATTATTCATAAGAGTGAAAAAATTAGAAGATTAACTACCCCAAGAATTATTGTAGAACACCATAAACCTATCTTACGAAATCCAAGATTGAAATAATAATAATACTCATTATTACCTTTTACCTCGTAAATTAAATAATGAATAATAGGGCTAATAAGAACATAAAATAATCCAGTCATTTTATAATTATTCATAGTTATACTTAATACAGTAGAAATAAGTATTCCTACTAAGAAAATATGTCTTTGAAATAATAGTATGTTCTTTATAAGTCTAATTTTCTGATTTTTTATATAAGAACTTCTCCAACATTTTTGTTTAGCTTAAGTTGTGGGAGAAAGCACTTGTTCTCTTAGTTGGTGTTACTTATTTCTAAAATAGTGCTTTGCGCTCGATCGCCATTATTTGTGCGTAACCAATTTTAACGATCGCTTTTATTTGTATTTGCTCAACTCTAAAATTTTATGGGCTTCAAGATTTGTCCAGTTGCCGGCATTGAGATTTTCGTTGTTAATCAATGCTGTTAATACCATGTCGTAACCTAATGAATAGCCGCCCCAAATAGGATATTTTCTCGATCCAAACATAACCTCCATTTGATAGCTCATGTCTTCGCTTTTTAAGTTAGGTTTAATTGTTTTCCACAATTCTAATTTTTGACTTTCTGTCAAAGCTATTGTCCAGGGAGCTATTACCGTTGGATAAAGCAAATGAGCGAAATAGTCACCTCTACCTTCAAATATTAAGTAGTCAAGTAAAGTCCATTTTGGAAATTTTCCAAAGTTTAAATTTGTCCAATAAGCGTGATTAAATTCGTGTGCAACTGCATACTCAAGCATATTTTCCCAACCTGATATTTCAGGTTCAATCGTCAAAATAATTTGTTTAGAACCCGCTGTTAACCCCATTATTCCAGTCATTCCATCTATAATTTCTCTGTTTTCAGGATTTACTGGCATTATATAGATGGTTAAACTATCGTTACCAATTTTTTCTCGGCTCATTTTTAATGCTCCAATTATCTTATTTTTTATTAACTCACGATTTTCCTCAATTTTTTCAATTGATTTTTTAAGTTCAGAGGTGTTATTAATTGGTGCTGCAAAAAAATCTTTAACGATTAAGGCATATTCACTTTTTTGAAAGTGCTTTTCAAAGATTGAATTCTGTATGATCTCCTTGTAAATGCTATCTCTATTTTCATCATCCAAGTTCACCTTTTCTATGTAAGTAGTGTAATTGTCGGTTAAGAAAATAATTTTGTCTGAAGTAGTTTGTCCAAAGGCTGGAGAGAAGTTTGCGGATAATAGTATAGCCAACAGTACAATTTGAATATTCCTTTTTATCATTAGTTCCGTTTTTAATATGACGATTAACCTGTTAATATATTACTTTTTATTATGCCTTAAAGTTTCTGATAACTATCTCTATTAAAACGAATTGCGGGAGTAAGGAGGATAGTTTGTTTGCTTTGTTCTTATAAATTTGGTTTCATCAAAATAACTTCTATTTTATGATAACAGTTGTTGTAAATAGTTTTTAATCCTTTAACATCCATTTAAGTAGATCTTCTTTGTCAATTATAGACCAACTATGTGGATTTTTAGTTCCATCTGCTCTAAATCCTTTATTCTCAGTTGCTATAAATTGAACATTTTTAAAGTCTTGGGAACTTAAAAAGTCTGATAATCTTTTTATATGAAAGGCATTCATTTGTTCATAATCAACACCCATATTTTCTTTCCACCAAACTTTATCTGGCTCTGTATAAAAACGAATTTTTGTCTTCTTTAAATCTTTTAAATTTTGAAAATCTTTAGTTTCATATGTAAAAGCAGCATACTTTTCATAAAGAGCTATAGTATCATTTGGATTTCCCAATTGGTCATGAAAGTAATTAAAAATAAAAGTGCTTTCTCCAACCGAAGCTTCTGAAAATTTTCTTTTAATATTTGACTCTGCAATACGGTATAATGCGGCAAGATCAACTGGAGAATCTACAATGAAAACACCGGCAGGATTTAAATTGTATTCTGATTTTTGTGAAAGATAATTACTAATTAGTAATGCCATATTTCCTCCACTAGATAGGCCACCAATATAAATATTGTCTGATGGTAAATTATTTGAAGTAAATAATTCTTGTAGTGAAAGTGCTAATTGCTCTTTTTCATCTTCCTCTAACCATAATTTACGATTGAAATTTAAATACGCAACTGCAACTTTTTTTTCATTTGCTAAGTCAGTTATTTGGAATTCATTTTCAATTCCTTCGGCGTCTTCCGGAAACCCACCGAAAAGCAATAAAACGCCCTGTGTGTTAATCGGTTTATATAAATTATAGTCTTCATTTTCTATTAAACTGTTGTTCCCTTTAGCTTCTTGAGCATAGTTTAAAATTGTAGAAAATATAACAGTGATGAATAATAAGTTTTTCGTGAATTTTTTCATATAAATATTATTTTCAACGGTTTTGGTTAAGACAAGTAGCGCAGAGTAGGGAAGGGAACTTGACGGTTAGTTTAAAATTATTGATTAATTTAAATATTTTATTTGAAAATCTACTCTTTAGCTATGATAATCATTGTTATAGCCAATATGGTTTATTCCTCTAACCAACTAATCAAATCAAAAGGGTTAGAACTAGGACTTTTGTTGTCCACAAGCATTATTTGTTCCAAAAGTCTCATTTTATTTTCTCCTTTAATTATTGTGTCAATTTGTATTGATTCCCAAATTATTCCACAAATATTTTCATCATCAAAATCTATATAGTCAAATATAAAATGATTGTATCCACTTATCGGAGAATAAGTTTTACTATATGAGCTATCCTTATTTTTATGAAAAATAGTTAACTCAATTTTTCGGCTATTAAACTTTTTCAAAGTATCATAACAGGAATAGAAATCTAGATCGACTTTTCTAATGGTATCATCAAATTTCAATTTTCCAAATTTGTAATAATTACTATTTAAAGTATCTAATATTCCATTTTTAAATTTTTTATATTGATTTTGTATGGAGTCTCCATTTGGAAAAATATATACCTCTGTTTCCAAACGATCAATCTCCACTTGTTTTTCAACTAACCATATTCTATTGATAATAGAATTTTCATTTTTGATTTGCTTTAGTTTATTAGCTTTTTTTACAGCTAAAAGAACAAAAAAGTATTATTGTAATTAATAATCTCAATTTTCTTATTTATTATTTGCCAACGGTCTCTGGTGTCATAAGCTGTAAGAGTAGGGAAGCGAGCTTGTTGTTTTGTTATTTCCTTTCACAGGAGATTTAAATACTCCGTATCGATAATGTTTGTAATTGTAATACCGTTGTAGGCAACTTTTCTTGTATTAACAAGGGCTCCAATACATAATCTTTATTAATTTTTCATCCTTAATAAGAAAAATAAATCCATCTTCTTTAAATTTATTTTTATTTGGAATAAATACGATTCCCGAATCGTCTTTTAAATTGTTAGGAATATTATTCCCAAATATTTCATTTAATTGGTCCAGAGTGGTTTCACTATTTAATTGAAATTTAGAATAAGTAATTGAAGTAGATTCATCGTTGAAATTAACTACGTCAAGAATGAAATTGTCCTCTTTATTTCCTGTAAATTTTATATTTTGATACTCTAAGGTTTCAAAGTCTTTCATTTGTTCATCTGTAGAGAGAAATCCACATTCGTAATTAGGATTGTAAACTTTTAATGGTTTTCCCAAATCTTCAATTATTTGGATCTTTGAAGAGTAACATGATATTTCCTTATACATCAACTTTTCAAAGTCAATATTTTGAGATATTATATTTTGAATACTTAAGATTATTACTAATAAAAAAGTCAATGGTTTCATACTTTATTTTTTTTAGCTTGTTCGTAATAGTCGTAATAAAACAAGTGGAGTGGAGTAGGGATACTTACTTGTTGACTTAGGTTTTAATTTTTGAATAATTTAATTATTTTTTTGAAACGCTCCCTGTTTATTGGGATAACATTTAGTGGTACGTTGTTATTTACTCCTTACTAAATAGAAATTCTTTACCACCTTGTTTCATTATCATTTCTTCAGTTCCTGTCTTGAATTCTATTTTCACACCCGCTTTTTCAAAGACGAAGGTATTTTTTGATCTTGGTTCTAAAGGGAATGCTGATTGACCAGTGGCTTGTGCTAACAAAGTAGAGCCTTCTTTTGAAATGATAATTTTTGGAGGGATCTGTTCACTTGAGTATGTACCTAAAAATTTTTCTAAATCTTTTTCTGTTAATTCTACTGTATTGAAATTCGGTAAATCAAATCCTTGTCCATAATAACTTCCTAGTACAGCTAAGAGGATATCGTCATTTTCGTAGTTTATTCCGTTCGACATAAGGCTAATGGCAAGTTTATCTGCAGGAAATAACCTGGTTGAAGATCGAAAACCATCTACGCCACCAGTATGGCCATAACTCAGTTTATCAGCATAAGGGAATCGAAATAGTCCTAAGCCATATCCATTTTCAATATTCTTCATTTGATCCAAACTACTTTTAGAAATAATATTTTCATTAAATAGTGCCATAATAAAAACATTCAAATCACCAGGAGTTGATACAATAGCTCCAGCACCTTGTGGAATAGACATATCAGTTTCTGTTTCTTTATTCCATCTTCCTAAATAAGTGTATGAATAGGCTTCATTATTTTTAGAATCTATTTTTCCTCCATAAAATGTATTTGTTAATCTCAACGGATCTGTAATTTTTTCTTTCAGTAATTTTCTAAAAGGTTTTTTATAAACGTCCTCTAGAATATATGTTAATAAGACGAAATTGGAATTACTATATTCACTTTCTGAGTTTGGAGTGAAGTCGCTTGTATAGCTTGCAATCCTTAGAATCATTTTGTCCTTTGGCTGTTTTATTTGATTCCATTTTAAGTAATCTTCATTTCTAGTAAAATCATGGATGCCGCTACTATGGTTTAATAAAGATTTAATTGTTATCATTCCTGAATTGACTACTTCAGGATAGAAATCTTTTAGGCTTTGATCCAAATTTAATTTATTTTCTTCAACTGCTTTTAAAACCAATGTTGCAGTAAACATTTTTGAAATTGAACCAATCCTATATTTAGTATTTTGATTGGATTTAATTGAATCCTCGAGGTTTTTAAAACCTATAGTGTTTTCGTAAATACTATTTCCATCTTGGGAAACTGCAAGGCTTCCCATGAATTTATCGTTTTGTTCCAGAATTTGGAAAAGACTATCTAACTTTTTTGTGTTTAGTTTTTGGCCTACACAAATTGCAGACAAAAGAATAAATGATGTTGTGATGATTAAGTTTTTCATTTTTTATTGATTGATCTTTTAAGTTTTAATAATAGCGTTATAAGTAAGTAAGAGAGTATAATGGATATGAGCATTACAGGTATAAACCAATTACCCAAAACTTCAGAAATATTTGGGTTTTGTAAATAACCTTTATTCAACTTACCTAGCACCATAAAGGAATCGTTTTCCATAAATAAACCAACTTCATCTGGATTATTGAACTTTGCATAAATAAGAAATACGAAACCAAAAAGAGATAAATAGAGTATCCCAAAAATCAAATAAGAAATTCCATTTGATATATTTAGAGCTAAGGCTTTAAATAGATGAATTGGATTGAAAGTTCTGGTTGCCTCCTCCAATTTTTTATCTGCGATTAAAGGCTTCAAAACTTCTTCGGGATTCCCTAATTTGTCTAGAATGTCTACAATTTTAAAAATTTCGTTTTTTTGATGTTGGTGTGCTAAACCCTCGAAAATATGGCTATTAAATTCTAATAAAACTTCTGTTTGATCAGTTTCAGATAAAGGCTTAATCATTCTTTCAATTCGCTTCATATAGCTTAAGTAAATGCGTCTTGAAGCATCTTCCTTAAATTGAATTTCTTTTATTTTCATTTAGATATTTTTTTGATAGATGATGATAAATCTTCCCAATAAGCTTTCATTTGTTCTAGGGTTTCTTTCCCAGTATCTGTAAGACTGAAATATTTTCTGGGAATTCCAGATTCTTGTTCTACCCATTTAGATGTAACAAGGTTCTCTTTCTTTAATCGATTCATTAAAGGATAAAAAGTTCCTTCTGCAATTTCGATTTTAGTAAGTTTTTTAACCTCCTCAATAAATTCATATCCATAGAATTCATTGTTTCTAAGTACGTTCAGGATGATAAAAGTCAATGTTCCTTTCTTAACCTGAGATTGCCATTTAGCTATAAAATTTTCATTCATAATTTAAAGGTATAACAAAATACATAGTTATACAATGTATTATTACATAAATTATAATTTTAATGGATACTCTTGAAAATTAAAAGCATACACCGGTCCTGATTAATATAAATTAATGGAGTAGGCAGTCCAGCGTTTTTGCTTTTTACTCGGTTACTAAAATAAAATTTTTAATCAGAAAGTACGCTATTTGCACTTAACCTATTATAGCTGTTGGCCTTTTATACTGACTTTAATATCCTAAAAAAAGCCCAATACGACTATTGTCCTATTGGGCTTAAAAGTTTTAAATAGAATTTGTTCTAAGAAGGTATAATTTGCTTTTCTTTTAACGTATCGAATAAATCAAAGAATGAATCTCTGGTATCTTGATATTTTTTAAACCCAAATTTTCTACTTTTAGACATATCTGTCATCACCTCAATAGGACGTCTCAGATCTAGATCAGTATGCCATGGAGATGCTAATTTATTTAAATCAGATTCTTGAAGATTATACTTCTGGGAAATTTTTAACCATGACTTTTCATCTCCTTCCATAATTTCTTCCAGGCTTCGGTTATTTTCATAAAATCCCTGATATTCAATGTCAAAATATTCCGCTATTTGCTTCCACAACCATTTCCAACGAAAAACATCTCCATTCACTATATTGAAAGCTTGATTTTTGGCTTCAGGAGTTGTTGCTGCCCAGTGAAAATGTTTTGCCAAGATATGTGCATCTGTAACATCAGAAATTCCATTCCACTGCGCTTCGGAACCAGGCCATATTAAAGATGTTCCATTTTCTTTACATATACTGGCATATACGGCTAAAGTGGTTCCCATGTTCATTAGATTCCCAACAGCTTCCCCAATAACGGTATGTGCTCTATGAACACTCCATGTAAATCCATCACGTTCTGCACCTGCAAAAACTTCATCTTCTTGAGCGTAATAAAAATTATTTATTTCTAATCTTGGATGTTCCTCTCTCACTGGAGTAACCGGGTTAAAGCCTTCTTGAGCATAGGCATCAAAGGGTCCTAAGTAATGCTTCAATCCCGTAACTAATGCCACATGCTGTACAGAATGTTTGGGAGATAATACTTCTAACATGTTACGTACCATCCCACCATTCACTTTAATATTTTCTGCTTCCGTTTCCTTACGCATCCATGCAGTAAAAAAAACATGGGTTGGATTTATATGTTCTAATGCATTTGTGAGCGATTCTTTATTAAGCAGATCAGCTTTAATATTTTTCAAACCCTTTATTTCTACATCTGAATTTCTTGTTAAACCGTAAGTGGTCCAATCATTAGCAATAAGTTCTCTAGCTAAATTATTTCCGGAGATTCCACTTGCTCCAACTATCAATGCAATTTTTTCCATAACTATTATATTTTAATTCGTTAGCTAAATTACTTTGAAATGGAGAGCTATACATTGATCTAAAACAAGAAATAATCTTGATGTAGATCAATTCTTAGTAAATTAATTTTAGATATTTTTTTTAATTCTGCTAATAGTTTCTGGAGTCACACCTAAATATGAAGCTATTAGATGTTGAGGAACTCTTTGAGGAATTTGAGGATACATACTTACCAATTCTTTATATTTTTCTTCTGCGGAATAGGTATTTGAACTTATCAATCTTCGATCCTTAGTGACTAAACTATTCTGATATAATATTCGAAAATAGCGTTCCATAACAGGGATTTCTTCTAATAATCTTTCATAGTTTGGTTTAGAAATTAATAAAACTTCACTATCTTCTATTGCGTCTATTGATAATATAGATTTTTCACCACATATAAAACTTCTAAAATCTGATACCCACCAGCCTTCCCATGCGAATAAACTTATGTGTTCATTTCCTTTGTCATCTAACGTGTAAGATTTAATAATACCTTCTGAAACAAAAGTCAGATTTTTACAAAAATCACCCTCCTGTATTAGAAATTGACGTTTACGTATTTTTTTATGCTCAAAGAACATAGGTATCCGTTTGCGGTCATTATCAGTTAATTCTACTTTCTCCTGAAGATGTTTTAACAGTTTATCAAACATTAAGAGGTCTTTAAATTGATTATAACAAATTTACGAATGTTTAAATTTTTACATGTTTTTAATAAAATGAAATTTTATGAAGACTTGGTAGCTAACGGTCTTGGTTAAGACAATTAGTGTGGAGTAGGTATATGGACCTATCGATTTACGTATTTTCTTTCTTAGGTTACTACATTACACTTTTTAGAGAACACCTGTTAATTATGATAACCGTTGTTGGTAAATGGTGTATTTTCAGGTGTTAAATCTAGATTTGCTAAAACATTTTTTAAATCTAAAAGTGACGAATGTTCTATTAAGTTAATTTTAATTTTTAATTTCTTTGAATCAGTCCTCAGATAATAATTTCCTGCACTATTTTCAATTGAATTAATCTTTACAAGATCAATTTTATTTACAAACCCGTAAAGTATATTTTTTTTAATAGTTCCGCCTTCAATTTTCAGGTACTGATTAATTATATCGTTTAAAAAATGTGAGATATATAAAATTCCGAGACCTATTAGAATATAGTCTGACCATCTTAAATTATCATCATCTATCAAATTATATATTCCAAGTGCAGTCCAAAGTAATCCAAGTGCTAAATTACTATAAAGAGTTTTTTTATTAAATCTGATTTTCATTTTTTTTGTTTTCTATTTTTACTAACGGTTTCGGTTAACACGAGTTGTGGAAGTATAGACGCGGAATAGTTGGCTTAGGTTTTAATTGTTGGTTAATTTAATTATTTTTTTTGAAATGATATCGGTTATTTGTGATAACCGTTGTTGTAAACTGAGCCTATACGTTTGCTTTTTTATTTCTTTTTCTAAAAGAAAAGCCACCTTTTAGAATAGGTGACTTTAATGAGAGGTACTTCTAAATTTTTAATTCTCTAAGACATATTTTCAAATGCAGCATACTCCAGTTGAATAATTGAAGATTCTGAATCCTGCACTTCCTGAAATACCGTATTAAAATCGTCAGAGTTATTTAAAATAATTCCATTACGATGGGCCTTTAATGTAGAGAAAAACTTCACTTCGAACCACACTTTGTCTAATGTTTTCTGTTCTTCAGCAGTTAGTTGTTCGGTCCCGTCAATAATCAAATTCATTTTCTTTCGAGCTAAATTTTTAATTTCCCCAGATGCTTTAGTCCCGGTAGGCATATTACGTATGGCTCCAACGACATAAACTATTTTTCCGTAATAAACTTTGTTAACGTATTCATTTCCATATTTCAGTTCGAATAGGGAAGGATCTTGTTCCATTTCTTTAGTGAGGGATAATCTCTCTTCGGAAGGAGGTAGGAAGCTACTGCTACCTTCTTTATACATGTAATTTAAAGTAAGAACTTGATCTTCGGTAACCGGATACTGTTCAATAATTGATTGGTAAAGTTCTGAGCTGACCGCGAATTTCGTTGCAAATTTTTTGTTAGGGAAGTAATATTCGTAAAAGTTGCGATGGGGCGGTACGCCTTCAATAGGATCAGCATCGTTTTGCCAATTAGCATTATGAAAGAATGATTCATCAATTTTACGATAATTTCCTTCTGGATTAGCAAAAGGATTGGCTAAAGGAACCTGGTTGTTCGTTAGTATTGATGCACCAATACCTTCCATGTAAGGATACACTTCTTCGAGAATAGTTTCGCCATCTTTTTTGATCATAACTGTTCTTGTTCCTGCAATTTTATTGAAAATTGTTGAGCTTGTCCCACTCTTATCAGCCCTGGTGAAATCTATTGAAGTCAGGTCACCTTCCTCATAACTATAAATTGAGGTGCCTTTCTCACTGTAAACCTTTTTTTCTGAAGCCAAGCCATTCTCATATAAAGTCTCAAACCATAGATCACCTTCAGGAGTGTAATATTTAGACCAAAGGGGTTTATTGTCTTCACTGCGGCTCACTTCCATATATAAGTGCTGTTGTGGATAGCTAGAATAGATTTTAGCAGATTTTATATTACCGTTTTCATAATATTCAAACTTCTCAGATGGATTGTCATGTTCACGTTTAGCCTCCTTGATCCAACCATTAGGATAATTGCTGATGACCTGGAAAAAATCATCAGATTCTATAGCATAATCCGTTTGGGGAATATTGTCTTCCTTCTGGCAGGAAGACAATAAAACTGTAACTGCTAATAGTACTGAGCGAAAAATAAAATTGTTCATTGGAGGGAGGAGTAAGTATTGAGTTTTCATATATATGTATGTATAAATATATGAAGTAAATATCTTATCAGATTATTTGTTGACGAAAATAGTTGATTCTAATAATTAAAAAACAATTAGTACAGAGTTTTTCATAAAGTATATTGAATTTATATGTCAATTGATTTAGAATTTTCTCTGGCTATTGTTTAGATAGTGATTGTGTAAGGAAGGTTGCGTGTTTGTGTGTGAGGATTTTCCGAAGAAAAATAAGAAGCTAGTAATCAAAGAAAAGACCAAACGGTTAAATTGAAAATATGCAATGTTTTTAACACGGTGTTAGGCAAAGTTCATTTTTCCTAGTTATTTTAGAATGAATAACCAACATTAACAAATACTCCATTCATTGTGGGGGTTATTTCAGTTAGGATGAAATTTGAGTTAACCTTTATTTTGGCTCCTAAACCAACGTTCACAGTTGGTAAAAACCCAAAATCTTTTTGACTTCCAACAATTTCGTAATCCTCAATAATATAGTCGTTCATCATTAATACAGCTGCTCCTGCACCAAGATATCCATAGAGGATTATATTTTTTGAATTGGTTTGAAACTTAATTCCTACGGGAATAATATTTAACATTTGCCATCTATAATTTGAGGTTCCATTTTGATATTGGTTATTCCATTTTTTATCACTGTCACTCCAATGATGATATACAACTCCAGTTAAATATGAGAATGTATTTGATTTCTCAATAAAAGTTTTATTTCTATATACCCCAATTCTAAAATGTAATTCTTCCGATTTCAGACTTAATGGAATACCTACTAAAATATCATAATTATATTCAAAGGGTTCCTGATATATTTCAATTGGATATTCATCCTGAAAATTCCTGTTAAAGGAGATGATATCCTTACGTATCAATTTTTCACCAAAACTTAACTTATTGTTATTTTCTGCTTCTAAATTTTCATCCTTTTTAACAAAGGATATATAGTTTTTAAAATTACTATCCTTTTTAGAATAATTTTTACCATCTAATTTTATCTCATTTTTCTTAGGTTTTACTAAGTGTGCTTCTCTTTTTGAAGTATTATTTGTTATAAAAAAATCTTTTAAACTATTCTTTTTATGGCGCCTAACGAAAAGATCAATTTTGCCCTTAACAATTCTTTTTGCAAATATATATATACTGTCTTTAGGGGTTTTATTATCGTTCTTAATTCTCTTCCTCTCAAAAACCCGCCCAGAACTGAAACTAAAACTCAATAGCTCATTAGGGTTATATTCTATATTAGTTTCATCCGTTAAATTGCTTTTAAAATAGATCTTATAAGATAATTCAGAGTCAATTTGGTTAAGAATAAACCCATTAATAGTATCCTTATTTGTAGTTAATACATATCCTGAATTATATTTATCTTGAGAATATAAAGAATGTCCAAACAGTATAATCAATATCAATAAATTGATTTTTTTATTTTTCATAAAATAGATGAGTTTATTTTTTTGGTTTTTATGTATCACTTAGTATGTATTATACTGAAATAGGTTGACCATTTTTGATTCAATTTTCAACAGTTTAAATGGTCAATAGTTCTAAATTTTGTTTGTTCCTTTTGTAGGAATGATAGTCTACATTTCTATTCAAATGAACAAAGTTAGGGGTGTTCAATTTGAGACTAAAATGAGGTCTTTTGTTGTTGTAAATCTCAACAGCCCTTTTGACCATCTTCTTCGCTAAGTTAGTATTTTTTATAGTTCGTTTTAAATCGTATTCATATTTAAGCGTTCTGTTGATTCTCTCAGCCACGGCGTTCTCATACGGATCGTATTTCTCGGTCATGCTCATTTGTATTCCGTTTTCCTCAGCAAAGCTGGTGTATTGGGGATTGCAATACTGAATTCCACGATCTGAATGATGAATGAGTTTCTGATTCTTGTATTTCCTGTTTTTAATGGCCATTTTAAGCGCATCGATGCAAAGTGATGTCTTCATATGGCTTGCCAATTTATAACCCATAATTTGCTTAGAATAGGCGTCTGTGACTAATGCCAAGTAACTGTGTCCGTTCTGCGTTTTAATATAGGTAATATCGCTTACCCAAAGTTGTTCCGGCCTGGTGGGAACTTTGTCTTTTACGAGGTTTTTGTATTTAAAGAACCGGTGTTTTGAATCGGTTGTGATATGGAACCGCTTTAATTTAGGAACGAGCAGGTTATTCATTCGCATTACTCGATAGAATTTATCCCTTCCTATTTTAATACCGAGTCTGTCCATATCAGCCTTTAATTCCTGATACAGTTTAATTCCACCGGTACGCAGTCCATACTGACTCCGATACTCTTTGATGAGTCGAATAATTAGCTGTTGCTCTGTTTGCCTGTTCTGATGAGATTTTAAGCGCTTATAAAAAGCTTGTTTGGAAACCCCAAAACATTGGATCAACCATTTTCTTTTAAACGGTTTTGCTTCTTTTTTTCGATCTCGTCTGCTAATGTTTTGGGCAATGACTTTTTTGACATATCAACTCCGGTAATGAGTTCCATGTCAGCAATAATGTCTTGTTGGAAGTCTTTTACAAACTCTAATTCCTCTATTTTTTCTTTGAGTTTCTTGATCTCATCTTTCTTGCTCATCCCTTGTTTCTTTTGTTCTAAAGTACTGTATTTTTTCAACCAGTAATAGATGGAAGCTCTGGAAACCTGATATTTATCGGAAGCATGATTGATAGAGATTTGTGCATTTTGGATCTGATCAATAATAACTAGCTTAAGATCATACCCTACTTTTTTGTAGGAAGTTTTTCGACAGTGTTCATTTTGTTCTTTCATTAGGTATAGTGCTAAAAGGTTTAATTTTTAGTCAACCTATTTCAGGAAAGTACACGAGTCAAAATTGCATACAACGGTCTCGGCTATGAGTAGTTGCGTGGGTTAACACTAACTTTTGCAAGTAAACACCAAGTTGGAAATTCCGCAGGAATTTCCAAAGTAGGCGAGTAGAATCAATTACTTATAGCCATTGTTGGCAATAGTTTTATTTTTTGTAGAAAAACTCAATTCCATCATAGATAGATTTAGGCAAAAGAGACATATGATCTTCTTTTTCATATATCTGAAAATTGTATTCTAAATTATCAAACTTATTAAGTTTAAAATATTCTAAGAGATGGTCTGTTGAATTTACGATTGACCAACCTTCAGATCCTCCATAGCACATAAAAATGTTAGCTCTAGTCTTACTGGTCTTAAAATCATTTTCTATTTTTTCATAGAGTTTTATCGACTTATTATACCATAAAGCAGGTGAGATTATAATGTGCTTATTAAATAACGGTTTTTTGTCCATAGCATCATTTATACCAAATAACCCTCCGAGAGAATGACCAATAAATCCTCGGTTTTTTTTGTCAATGGCATATTTTTTTGAAACAAAAGGAAATAATTTGTCCTTTAAAAAAAATTTAAAATTGTCAGCATTTCCCGAGTTAGTAGAGTCTACTATAAGGGCTCCAGATTCCAATGGAAGAATAAATGGAAAGTTCAAATTGTATGGTGTTGGAGTGTAGTCTCTTATTCTTTGTTTAGTAAAGTCATCTATAGAACCATCAATTGATATTCCTACTAATACTATGTCTTCCACAGTTTTACTCCTATTCAAAAGGGTATAATTTCCTTTTACAATATCCTCAAGCCACCACGCATCTAAATAATATAGAGTTTTGTAAGTCTTTGAATCATCATAATGTGGCGGAATAGTTACAATTACTTCGTATTCATATTTTTTTTCAGAAACTAATCTGTGAATATACGTTTTACCTTTTGTATTAAATTCTTGTGCGAAAATTATACTACTAGAACAAAGCAAAATGAGTGCACAAATCTTTTTCATATAAATTTTAAATTATTGCCAACGGTCTTGGTTAAGGCAAGTAGCGTGGAATAGGGATGCGTTCTTGTCGGCTTAGTTATTTTTTACTTGATGTCTAAAATAGCACTTTTCACCAGAATGCCCGCTATTTGCGCTTAACCGATGTTGTGCATAGTGCTTTTCCGTAAACTTACTAGCGTTGGCAGAAGACATACTCTTTTGCTGTTTTAAGTGTAGCGCTGGCTGGAGCGAATTGCAAATGTGTATGGCTTTCAGCGTTGGCTATCGTTTTCAATATAATATTCTTGGTCTAGACCTTTTTTTTCTAATTGAATAATATCAATTAATTCTAGAATTTTCGATTCCTGTATGTTGTCAATTTTGAAATTTATTTTTTGGTTATCAAATCGTTCTCTATTACCATTTTTTCTTAGGACACTTTTAATATTCTCAGGAATAAAAAATGTCGATTTTCCCGATAAATGCTTTTTGTATTCATTTAAGTAAATCCCAATTCCTGCAATATCGAAATCTCCAAAATGCAGATAATTATTTGGGATAGAATTCATCCATTTTATAAAATCTTTATTTCGGTTTTGTGGATAACGTGAAACGAACAAAGGATTTATATTTTCAAACAAGTATTTCTGTTCTTGAATCTGACTAAAATTTTTAGCATTTTCAACTCCAATAATTGTTATTTCTTTTGGAACTTTGAAAGATTCATAGTCATATATAAAAACAAAGCTTCCTTTATCAGGATTGATGATTATGGTTTCATTATTCAGTTCAGCTTTTATAGAATTATAACTATTTACTAAAAAACCTTTAAATGCTCTCTCTTTTGATTTTTTGGAATCTGTTGTAATCTTAACAAACTCTGCACGAGTTGAATTTTCATTTTCTAAAGCCAAAGTATATTTATTCAAATCATTAACTTGTAATTGATTTGCTAAATAGGTGTGTAAATCCGTTTTATCTAATAATTCTAAGGACTTTTTGTGCTTTCCTTTTCTAGTTATGATATTCTCAGATACTAAATCGTCAATTAATCTACTTTTAGCAGAGTGATTAGGAATAGATTCTCCATTAATTAGTTGAACTAATACTTTTGCTATTTTTAATGTTAATTTCATTAATTAAGAACTTTGGTATTTACTTTTACCAATCGATTAATTTTTGTTATGTATTTTTTAGTGTTGCTTTTGGATTGTTCTTTTGCAAGTTTATATGTGTATTTATAGTCTGTAGCATTTTGACTTGTTGGTGAACCATTAATTAATAGAATGTTTCTTTCGTTCGCAAATCTTAAAATCCCTTTAACATTATTAGGGTGAAGTCTTCCTATTTCATCCATCATGCAATGTAATTTAAAGTCTTTGAATTTTTTAGATGCACTATCTTTAAAAACATTAAGAAGTAAAATGTTTATCATTGCCTTTACTAAAACGTCTGTTCCCTCACTACCTACATTCGAAAGCTTTTCAACCCAACCAGAATCATTATCATTTTCTATTATTCTAAATTGTAAATCAAAAGATTCTGAGAGTGTTAGCTTTGTGCTTTTTGATTTCATCAATTCTTTTACTAGTTGTTTTAATAACTCTACAGCTCTTTGATTTTTTGAATTGCTTTCTGACGAAGTAAAAAGATTCGTTTTTCCTAAAGCAAGACTGTTTTCATCATTAAACTCTTTTATCTGAATTAATAACTTGACTATTGGATTAGAACTTTCTAAAGTTTTCATTTCCATTCCTTTGATGGCTTGCACAAAGTTTTTGCCAACAAAATCATCATTAATTTTTTTAATGATTTTTTCAATTTCTCCTTTTTTAGAGTTTAGTTCAGTTGTTTCTCTGCCTATTAAGTGAATGATATGTGCAAATCGGTCATTTACCCGTTTTTCATATTCGTTAATTTTATCTACTTCAATAAATTCTTTAAGGTCAGACGCAAAGTTTAAAAACTCTTTATCTTCATTTAGTTTTACTTTAAAGCTAAATATATTCTGTTCACCAAAATTACCTATAAATGCATTTGTAGATTGTTGTAATTCATTAAATGTCTCAATTCCTTTATAGTGTTTATCATTTATCTCTGTGATAATTGAGATAGCAGTTTTTGTCTCATTAAATTCTCTAATTGGCTCAGAAAAATAAATTTGAACACTTTTGTAGGTTTCTGACTTTTCTTTAAACTCTATAAATTTATTTTCGTCAGTATCAAATTCCTCAATTTTAGATTTTATTGATTTTACAAAATCCTCTTGTTTAGAATATTTTGTATTTATTTTATTCAATTCAATTTTATGTTCCTTAATTATTGAAGTTTGCTTTATTTCTAAACTAGCTTTATCAACTTTTAACAGAGGTACTTTATCGAAGAGTTCTCTTTTATCTTTATTGTATTCTATAACAATTATTTCGTTATTTTTTATATAATCTAAGTCCTTTTCTACATCGTTTAATCTATTGTCGATTACACTGAGCCTTTTCGTGTCAGCTCCTTTGTTGCCTAATTCAGAGGTTTGTTCTTTTTTTAGCTCTTGAATCCGTTTATCTGACACTTCTTTACCATTTGAAATAGAAGTGTTTATTTCGTAAATCTTATTGTTTTTGATTTCTTCTAAAGATTTAATTTCAGAGTCTCGTTCATTTTCTTTTAAGCTTGTTTTACGCTTTATTCCTTTCTTAATAACTTTTAGGTTGTCTTCAGCTTTTAATTTCTTTGACGCAATCTCGTCTAAATCATTTTCTAGTTTTTGTAAAATATTTTCTTTTTCCAATTTAGCTTTTGAAACCCATTCATCTAAATCAATCTTATTTTTCTTTAATTTTTCTTCGTTTTGCGATATTGTGTATTCATTTTCGGTAATAACTTCTTTAAGACTATTTAGTTTTTTCTTAAATTTTGTTTTTAGTTTTTGTGAACTATCGACTTTATTCGCATTAAGTTGCTGAATAGTATTTTGAATTTCATCAATCTTACCTTTATATTCCTCAATTTCTTGATTATATTCTTTAACAGTTTTAATACTGTTTTTTAAAGTGTTTAAGTTTAACTCAATGCCAAATAAGGTAGTGGAAGTAATATCAATTAGTTTAGGATTTAGTTCTGTGTTGAATAATACATTGTCTTCATCAATTACTTTTCCTATTGTATTTTGCCAATTAGAAACATTGTCGTTTAGCCAACCATATAGAGAAGATTTACTTTGTTGAATTTTGTTTTCAATTTTCTCAATTTTTAAAACCAACTTTTGACTTTTTTCTTTTTCTTTCTCAACGGATGTATTATTAATCCTTTCAACTTCTTTTGTCTCTAGCTCCCATTCTTTGCGAATCGTAGCTGTTTGATTTGTTGAATTTAGAATGATGCTTTTCGAATTTGAAATTTTGTCGCCAAGTGTTTTTTTACTGTCTTTGCACTTATCAATTTCTGAAGAGAAAAAGGTTTTATGTTTTAATTCTGATTTCTTTCTTTTTAAGTTGTTTTCGCTTTCTTTTAATTTGTCTAACCCATTATAACCTTTATCTACTTCATCTTTGTTTTCTTCTTTAATTTGATTTATCAACTTTTGGTAGTTATCAAATATTAAAGTTTTATTCTCTCCAAAATCACTTTTTATTTTGTTTATTTCTGCGTTTTGTGTATTGGCAAACTCCTGTTGTTGATTTAGAATTTGGGATATGAGAGCTTGGAATTTTTGACTAATTTCCGCGAATTTAGAGGTTAGTAGATTTTTTTCGTCTCCTAAAGTCTTTTGCTCAATAATCAAAGAATCTTTCTTTGCAACTTTTGAAATTATTTGATTGATGTTTTGATTATCGTATTCCGCTTGTTTTTGCTTTGCTTTTGCTAACTCTGTCGTAATTATTTTGATATCCGAAACAATATCCTGTTCTCTTCTTCGATGCGTTTTAGATAAGTTTTCTCTTTTTTTAGAAAGCTCAGTTAGCTCATTGTTTTCTTTTGAAAAACTAGAATATAAAATTGGCTTTTCATTTTCTATGTAATCTTTTCTAGATGCCAGTTCATATGCTAGTTCTTTCTTTTCCCTTTTTAGAAAGTTGAAAACTCTGAATCTGTCAATAATTTTGTCGGCTTGTTTTCTTACTACAATTTGCCCTTTTCGATTTTCTTTAAACCATATTTTAATATCATTAATCTGAGTTTCAAAATCACGTAAATGATTCTTAGAATAGTTCTCAATATCTATAACGAATTCTTCCTCATTTAGAGAATTTATTATGGTGTCTTTAATAAATTTCGCTTCTAAGTTAGTATTGAGAAGTACGTTTTGAATAGTTCTTGGTATATTTTGGTATTGCTTACTCTCAATTAAAGCGTACTTTTTAAGCTCAGGCTTTAAGCCGTTATTATCTCCATAAATGATTCTACGAAAATCTTCATAACTCTTTATTAATTTGGTATAATAAATCTCTTTTCCAAAAGCATTTCTGATTTTATCCCAACTTACAAAAGCTCTATTATCTTTATCAATAAATAATTCTCTCTTATATTCAGAATTAAAAAACCTGAACGCAACTTTTCCATTTACTTTGTATGCTAAAACACAAAAAGGAATGTTTTCTTTTATTATTTCATAAATAATATATGAGTTCTGATATTCAAAATAATAATCATCAAATCCCTTTTTCTCTCTAGGTATCCCAAGCGTAGTTTTATTCGCATTGTAAAAAAACAAGATAGCACGAAGTAAGGTGCTTTTCCCCACACCTTGCGTTCCAATTAAATGAACATTTCCGTCTAATTCAATTTCTGAGTATTTTACAGATGCACTATTTATAAAAACTATTTTATTCAGGTATCTCATTTTCTATTTCTTCTGGAATATTAATAGCTGTTATAATGTCTTTCAAATAATTTAATGAGGTAAGTACTTTGTAAGTTTCTGAAATCTCGTTTTCCAATGTTATAAAATTATCTTTCTCAAGTTTTTCAATTATTTTTTTTATTCTATCTGAGTAGCTTTTTTTGTCAACACCTATTTTTTTAAATTTTTCTAGTTTGGCTTTTAAATCCGCATTGTTTTTTAGTTGATTTACAATGTCTGATGGTGAAAACCTAAAACCTACATCAAAAGAAGAATCAAAAGTTTTAAAAAAATCTAATATATCAATCCAATTAAATGCTTTTTCTAATTTTCTATCTAAGTCTGCATTATTTTCTATGCGACTGAAATAGAAATATTCATTGCCTTGCTCTAAAATGTAGTTGATTTGATAGAAGTATTCGTATAAATCTTCAAATGTTTCGTTTTCTTCTAAAACCTTATAGAGTTTTTGAATGTCATCATCTGGACTGTTTGAGCAGATGAATTGCCCTTTACGTAGCACGTCAAATATTTCTGAAGTATATTTTGTAATCATTAAAATTTATTTTGAAAATACCATAGCATATTCAATACTATTAGTTATTTGGAAATTGTCTTTTATTTTTAATTCTTGCTCATATTGGGAAATGATTTGACAGAATATAGTTACTCGCTCATTAAAATCTACATTTTTTGAAAAATCATAGTTTAAAATAAAATTGAATAAGTTGTCACTTGTAGCAACGAAACGATTTCGTATTTCTTCTAGATTTATCATTACTTCTTCCTCAATATTACTTTCAAGATATTCATTAGAAATACTTTCTGCTATTTCTGGTTTGAAGAGTAATCTGTCTTTATGATTTTTAGCAATTCTTTTAATTGCTTCAAAAGCTTTTTCACTTTCTCTAAGAAAATCAATAGATAAATTTAAAGACTGAATTGTTCTTACCTCAAAAATCACTTGATTTTTGTTTGATACTATTTGTCTAATGTCAGTTTCTGCTTCAATAGTAAAATTGTCTTTTAAATATTTTAGTTTTCGTAATTTTTCTAAGAATTTCCCTTGTTGTTTTATCTGATTTAGATAATCAATTATATGCTTTTCTATTTCAATTAGGTTATGTGAGCATTCTCCTAGCTGATATTTTAATTCAATAATAATTCTACTCAATTCTTCATCTAAGGCTCTATTGAAAAAAGTTATTTCTTCCTCGTTAATAAGAGCCAATGTTTGCTGTATCAAATTTGTTACTATTGTTCTTTTTTCATCAAGATTTTCTAACCTTAATTGTTTGTTCTTGTAATTGGATTCGTTTTTAAAAGTGTTCTCAATATTTCGTCTTAAATCGACCACACTTCTAAGTGTTATTATTCCCATTTTCCGAAACGTCTTTTTTATAAACCTTAGATAACTATATCTTCTGTTTTCGTTATTTTCGTTTAAAAAATAGTCTATGTTTTCTTTGATTTTTTTGATGTTTTCATCAATATATGACAAGTTTATTTCTTCACTTACAAAAAGCACTTGTTCAAAGAATTCCAAAAATTGACCATCAAGTTCTAAAAGACCTCCATTTTCTCTAATTACAGATTTTTGTATTAATAAATCAATACGACTTTCCTCATAATCAACTAGTTCTAATGCATCACTCAATGTATAGTCAATTGATTTCCTTTTGCTAAACATTTCAGATATTAGTTTTTCCTCTCTTTTCAAAGCGGAAACCAACTCTTTTATGTCATTGAAAGTATTCATCGTTTTGTTTTGTGTGTTGGCTTAAAAATAGCTCTTTTAATTTTTAAGCGTTGGCAGAAGCGTTCGGAAAAAAATAAATGTGCTGTTTGCGTGTTGGTTCTTCAGCTCGAATTTTGATGATTAGCACAATTTCCGCATGTCTTGTCCTGAAATATGGCTACAGGTTAAAATTGATTTTACGCTGTTAATTTATATACCATATTTGGTGTTTGATAGTCTAAAGATAAATGTAATCTTATTTCATTATATAATTTAATGGCGTTTTTTGCAGCTCTTTTAGCGTGTTCCTTATTTGTGAAGACCTGATCGAGATAGAATTCATCTTTCAGGATCCCATTTACGCGTTCTGCCATTGCATTTTCGTAACAGTGATTTTCTTCAGTCATACTGATAGCTATCTTTTTTCTTTTAAGGATTTGAGTATACACATTGCTGCAATATTGTATCCCTCTGTCTGAATGGTGTATGAGCCCTTTGATGTCTTTGGCTTGGTAAATCGCTTTATTAAGTGCTCTCACGCATCCTTTAAGTTCTAGGCTATCACTAAGGTCATAACCCACAATCTTTCTGGAATGCATATCTGTAATGAGTGCTAGGTAACAAAATCCTTTTAGAGTTCTGATATACGTAATGTCCGATACCCAAACTTGATTAGATCGGTTTACTTTTAGATCTTTTATAATGTTATTGTACTTATAAAACCTGTGATACGAATTGGTTGTTCTGGCACTGTACTTTTTTCTTAATGTCAACATTTTATGTTCTCTTAGTACATTGAATAATGTGTCCCTACCTACTTTTAACTGCTGCTTTTCAAAGTCCTGGCTCAAGGATTTCATAAGCTTGCGCACGCCTTCTCGCGGAAGGGATTTGCGTTTTCTTTTTACGATAGCAACTATATGTTGTTCGATCTCTTTTCGTTTATCAGCTCTGCATTTGTACTTATAATAAGCGTCACGTTTTAGTTCAAAACAATCACATATCTTGGATAACGAAGCAAATCCCTTGGCTTTTTCCTTTGCTATGATTAAGGCTTGATATTTAGTTTTTTTTTAAGTTCCAAGACACTTTTGTAGCCTAGTTTTTGGGCAGCTACTTCCAAGTATGCATCATCGACCAGTTGATCCATATCTTTTTTAAGGAGTAGTTTTTTAAGCTGTTCAATTTCTTTTTGGAGTGCTTTGATCCGTGTTATTTCATCCTTTGTTTCTACCATAACCCTTGTGTTCATTAGGTCTTTACGCTCATACTTCCTAATCCATTCATTGATGGTTGAGGGAGCAATCCCATAGAGTTTACCTAGTTCATAATTAGAATATTTTCCAGTACTAAGTTCTGATAAAATTTTTAATTTGAATGGTTCACTGTAACGTCTGGTTACTCTGTCATTTTTATACATAACTGTTTAGAATTATGTAGCCTTTATTCAGGACGAGTCAAAATTGCTGCCAACGGTCTCGGTTAACACAAGTTGCGGGAGTAGGGATGCGAACTTGTCGGTTTAAGTATTTTCTTACTTAGGATACTAAATTACACTTTTTCGACAAAACCCGTTATTTGTGATAACCGTTGTTGTGAGGCGTTTTTACTTTTGTAATTTTCTTTTACCCAATTTTACTTAATCGGATACAACCTCCAAACATATTTCTACAATCGAATTTGAACATAGATCTTGCTATTTTTTCTTCCTTTTCTGTTAATTTATCAGCGTCCGTAACATATAAGGTAGCTAGTCGGGAGTTTTCTTTTAATTTTTGGAAATCTGAAAAATAGGTTTTCTCTAAATATCCGTTTTCGAGATACAGATTGCTATAGTTTATTGAATAAAATTCGTCAAGCTGTTTCATTATAGCTTTTTTGAATTTAGATGGAATAAGAATTTTTTCTAAAAAATGAGATTTATTTTCCTCTTTATGATATTCCCATAAATCATAACTTTCTGTTTTTTCATCACTAAGCGGTGAATGTCCCCATATCATAAAACTACCAGACTGTGCTCTCATTCTAGGATTATTTACGGTTGTACTAACGAAAGCTAATTTTTGAGTCTCCATAATTTGATCTTCATACGAAGCGAAAAGAGGATAATCATTTTGATTACAAACAAAAAGAGCTCCATCATTTATTTGTTCATTGGAACATGCAAAGAATAAAGCTATTAGAATATCCGCAGTCCAATCAATTAAGCGAGTTGGAACTCCATAATGTTGGCAAATCATTAGCCACTCTAATTCAAAATTTGTGTAGGTTAATGGAGGATTAGGTTTTGGAGGTTTTGCTTGCAATATATTTTTTTCAAATTGCACAGTTTGATATCGTTGGAAGTTGTTGAATCTATAAATAGAGGGAATTAACGTCCATTCATAATTAGCTTGTCCTCTAAACCGAAAATCAGAATTGTTTAGTGATAAATTATATAAGTATTCAAATGCTTCGGTAACAGATTTTATCTCCATTTCAATTTATTATTTTTATAGTCACAATTTTACTGTAAAAATGCCTTACAACGGTCTCGGTTCGTATGTTAGATTTGAGATTGTAATTTAGCTAAAAATAGGAATTAATTATTAAACTCCATAGAAGGGATAGGGAGGTCTCGGTAGATACATTTAATCAATGATATCGTGTGTTAGAAATTCCACCCTTCTATTAATTTCTCTAAGAACTTGAACAGTACCTAGATCCTATAACAGAGATCGTATCAAAAGCGAGCAAAAGTGATGGAGAATAGAGTTTAAAAAATCAACATTATTATGAAGAATGAAATTTTGAAACTCTCCTTAGGAGTAGATGTCTCAAAAGAGACTTTGGCTGTTTGTTTGTGCCGTCTAACGGCTAGACTTACAAAGGAGTTTGAAGATCCATTTGAGGTTAGTAATGATTTATCAGGTTTTAAAAAGTTGGTAAAGTGGTTACTTAAAAATGCCAGTTCTCCAGAGGATATAGTTGTCGTTATGGAATCGACAGGTATTTATCATGAAGCTTTGGTATACCATCTCTATGGGGAAGGATTTCCTGTAAGTGTTATGCAATCAGGACGTGTAAAGCGCTATGCTCAAAGTTTGGATCAACGTTCCAAGACCGATGCCTTAGATAGCCGTATGCTTGCCATGCTTGGTTGTGAAAGAGAGTTGGCATTATGGAGCCCACCAGATCCAATATTACGTCAGTTAAAAGGGCTGAGTCGGGAACGATCTTTTTTACTAAAGGAAAAGCAGATGGAGCGAAATAGACTTCATGCCTTGGAACACTCCGTTTATAAAAGCAAGCGGGAGCTAAAGCGCTATGGACAGCGATTAAAATTGATTGAAAAGCAGTTGATAGAAATAGAAAAGGAGATGGAAATTCTAGTTAAGAATGATCCACAGATGCATCAAAGGATTAAGCATTTGGAAAGTATCCCCGGGATCTCTTTTAAATCTGCAGCGACCGTAGTAGGTGAAACTTTGGGTTTCACCGGTTTTACTAATGCTAAACAATTGACTAGTTATGCAGGATTTGATGTGGTCTTGAAAGAATCTGGTGCTTATAAGGGAAAGACGAGAATCAGTAAGAAAGGGAATAAACATATTCGTAGTGCACTATATATGCCAGCGATGAGCGCCATACAATGGAATCCAACCTTGAGAAAATTTTACGAACGAGTCCAACCCACTAAAGTCAAACCAATGATAGCCTTAGTAGCAGTAGAGCGAAAGCTATTGGTATTAATGTATAGTTTATGGAAAAATGAAATAGATTACGATCCAGAACATGAGCAAAAAAAGACAGCAAGAACCGAAGTCCTTGCTGCACAGGATAGAAGCAATTTAACATTGACTTCTTCCTAAAAATTTTCTCAAAATTACTTGTTTTATAACACAGTACCTAACACAAGTTGCGGGAGTAGGGACGCGGACTTGTCGGTTTAAGTATTTTCTTACTTAGGATACTAAATTACACTTTTTCGATAAAACCCGTTATTTGTGATAACCGTTGTTAGGTGTAGTTTTTTTACTTGATCATAATTCTAGAGTTTAAATACTCATAAATTTCATCCAACCTATTTTTAACCAGATCAAGGTTTCTCGAAGCTATAAATAACTGCTGTATTGTTCCTCCTCCAGAATATTCATCTTTTGCGATTAAATTATTAAGCTTTATTTCTGAATTTCTAAATTTTATCCAATTTCGTTGAGCTTGTTTTAAAGTCTCTTTGTCTTCATGGTTTAATTTCTTGAGCAGTTTCTTATAATACTTATTCAGTAAGTCATCATAGCTTACGTATGAATTATAAGTTGCTTGAAGCATTCCTGAAGTGGTGTAATCATTATTCAATTCCAAATCCATTTTTTTATCTATTTTGAATTTGTCAACGGTGAATTCCAAATCTAAACTACTCGAGAATTCTTTAAGTTTATGAATTGAATCTTTAAATTTTTGAGTTTCAAATTCAACTTGGTCAGATATATCTTTTTTCTGGGCAAATGTATTTGAACAAATCATTATTATTAATAAGATAAATATTTTTTTCATTTTTTTCTAAAAAATTACACCTAACGGTCTTGTTTAACGCAAGTGGCGTGGAGTAGGGACACGTTATTGTCGGCTTAGTTGATTTTTACTTGGTCTCTAAAATATAACTTTTAATTAAATACCCGCTATTTGCTGTTAAACGATGTTGCCACACGTTTTTTTCGGTTCGTTATTTATCTCAAGTCTAAAAGCACACTATCTTTTACTTTGATAAAAATCAGATTGTCGTTATGATACATTTTTATTGTGTTGCCTACCTTTTCTGTGCGCACAAAATCAGATTGAATTTTTTCTTCACTATTTTGATCAAGGTAAATCGGTATCGTTACACAAAGAAAACTTCCTATTATAATTACAGAATTTGTTATAATTATTCCTTTGAGGTTCAGCGTTTTCTTTTGAAATATAAATTTTCCTAAACTGATAAGCATCCAAATCAAACCAACTACTAAAGTCAGAAATAAAATCAAATGATGAATTCCTGGCGCGTGGATGTAAGGGTTTCCAATAATCAAATAAGCTATTCCCGCAAGTCCGAAGCCTATAACGTAGAATAAAAGTGTTTTTAATATTCCTTTCTTCATTTTATCCGCTAAAAGTTTCCGTCGGTAAATTCAGGCAAATAATTGCCGAAATAATGTGAATTCCGAGTATGGCATATATCCATTTAATTTTTCTGCTTATAAGTATCGCATAAATTGGAATTTGAATAATCGCAATTATAATTGCAAAAATTCCGATTTGATTATTCATTACTGCAATATTCATCGAATAGGGATAAATCAATTTAGCTGGCCAAAAAATTCCGTGTCCGCCACCCATAGAAAGCACTACAAATGCTAAAATCAGAAAGGTTGCTAATACTATGATTATTGTTTTTTTCAAATGTGTGGCAACGGTCTTGTATATGGCTCGTAGCGTGCAAATTATCAATATTTTTTTCGGTTAAGCACTAGCCGGATTTTTTAATTTTCTTATTACCTTTTTTTCTCAATAAGTCAAATTAAAAAATTTGGCGGACTTCGCAAATATGCCTAAACTTCGATTAAGCAACTGCCCAGCTATGAGCTATATACGGTGTTGTAAGTAGTGCTTTTTTCATTCACTTACTTAATTTCAAAATCCTAAACGCTCCTTGAATTACCAATATAAAAACGATTGTTCCAATAATCAAATCAGGTTTATTAGAACTCAAATAATGCACTAAAATTCCTGCAATTATTACTCCTAAATTTATAATCACGTCATTCGAGGTGAAAATCATACTCGCTTTCATATGTGCTTCTTCTTTACTTTTTGACTTTTGCAAAATATAAAGACAAATTCCGTTTGCGATAAGTGCGAAAATCGAAACGATAATCATTGTCGAAAAATCGGGAAGTTTCTCGTCTCCGAAAAATCTTCTTAAAACTTCTACAAATCCAATAATCGCAAGTATTATTTGAAAATATCCAGCAAGTTTGGCAATCCGTTTTTTCTTTATTACTGTTCCGCCAACCGCAAACAAACTAATTCCGTAAACAAAACTGTCCGCAAGCATATCTAAACTATCGGCAACAAGTCCCATAGATTTTGAGATAATTCCTGTTGTCATTTCGATTATAAAAAACGCAAAATTTATAACGAGTACAGACCAAAGTAGCTTTTTTTGGTTTTTGTTTTCTTTAAATTCCGTTTGGTCGGTTTGTTTAGTCGAGATTTTCTTTCCACCTAAATTTAGTTCGATAACTGACTTTTCGATTTGGTCAATTTCTCCGCTGTGAAAAACGGTCAATTTTCGATTCGGAATATCAAAGTCCAAATTCGCAATGCTTGAAATTCCATCTAATTTCATTCGGATTAGATTTTCCTCTGAAGGACAGTCCATTTTGGTAATTTCAAATATTGTCTTTTTCATTCGGTTTCTGGGTTTTTCGGCATTACTTACAACGGTTGTGTATATGGCTCGTAGCGTGCAAATTAGCGATATTTATTCGGATTAAGCACAAGCCAGATTTTTAAATTTTACTATTTATCTTTTTTTATTGGAAATCGTCAAATTTAAAAATTTGGCGACTTTACAAATATGCCTTAACTTCGTATAAGCAACTCATTAGCTATGAGCTATATACGTTGTTATGTGCATACTGAATTTAATAGTGTTGCTTTTTTAGTATTACTTTCCTGAAAATCGTCCATGCCATAGTAATAAACATCCATTCCACAGTCCTTTATTTCTCTCCAAATTTACACTGTAACAAAAAAACAAGAAAAAATGAAAACTATAGTTCCATTAAAATTAGCGCTCCTGGTTTTTTTACTAGGATTTACAATTCAAACATTTTCAAAAACTAAAAACACAAACATTATGAACAGTACAAAAAATGAAACAATCGGATTATTAGTAATTATGAAGGCAAAACCAGGAAAAGAACAAGACGTAAAAGACTTTTTGCTTGGTGGATTAGCACTAGTCAATCAAGAACCTCAAACAGTATCTTGGTTTGCCTTTCAGATAGACAGTAAAACTTTTGGTATCTATGATACCTTTGAAGTTGAAGAAGGTAGACAAGCGCATTTACAAGGAGAAGTTGCAAAGGCACTATTAGCAAATGCAGATGATTTATTAGAAGATTTTGATGCTGACACAGATATTCAAGCCATAGACATATTGGCATCTAATCATAAGTCTGGACTGCAAAACAAAGGCTTGCTTGTTATCATGAAATCTAAAGAAACAAAGACAGCAGATGTCGAAAACTTTCTAAATGTTGGAAAACAATTAGTAAGTGATGAGCCAAAGACTTTATCTTGGTATGCTATAAAAATAGATGCGACTACGTATGCAATCTTTGATACTTTTGCTGATGATTCAGGTAGAGATGCCCACTTAACAGGTAAAGTTGCTGCAGCACTTATGGAAAATGCTCCGGTTCTTTTAGAAGGTTTTAAACCAACTGCAATTCAAAAAATAGACATCATTGCTTCAAAATAATTGATATCTTTAGAAAGGAGTGCAATAAGCACTCCTTTGTTTTTAAGGATACTAAAAAAGAAATAGATGTTTATGGCTCAAATTATTATTGATAAACAAAATGGTGAATTAGCCTTTAGACTAGAAAGGTTTGAAAATCTTAATCAATTTGACCATTTACAGCGAAAGAACTATTATTCTATTATTTTACTTTACGGAAGCAACTATAAGTTAAGTGTGGACCTTTCTAAGTATGAACTGCAAGGTTATCAAATGATTTGCCTGTCGCCTTATCAGCCATTTATGATTTCTTCTGCAGCATCTTGTTCGGGCTGGTTATTAAATTTTCACCCAGATTTTTTCTGTACTTATCGTCATCAAAATGATATTGAAACAGAAGGCGTTCTTTTTAATAATTTTAGTGGAATACCACATTTTAAGATTTCTGAAGAGGCTTTGTTTTTTAATCTCATAGACCAAATTTCAAAAGAGATGGATAAAGATTCTATAGCTCAACATGAAGTTCTTGTCGCATTTTTAAAGATATTTTTAATAGAAGCAGTGAGGCAGAAAAAACAATTCGATAAAGAGATAGTTCCAAAATTTTCAGATGGCCAATCTGAAATCCTACAAAATTTAGTAGATTCTATTGAGAAAAACTTTTGTGAATTACATTCTCCGAAAGATTATGCAGATGTTTTGTGTGTTAGTACAAAAACATTGGCAGGGATTGTAAAAAAGTATTTACAGCAAACACCTAGCGATTTAATTTCTAATAGAATTGTTATAGCGGCTAAACGAGAGCTATATTTAACATCAAAACCTTTGAAACAGATTGCAGCTGGACTTGGTTATTATGATGAATTTTATTTTAGTCGGTTTTTTAAGAAAAAAGTAGGTGTTTCTCCAGATAATTACAGAAAGACAGTAGGTTTCGCCAAACTAGAAAGGCTATAATTATCAGGTGGTGTATTATACTGAAATAGGTTGACCATTTTTGATTCAATTTTCGACAGTTTAAATGGTCAATAGTTCTAAATTTTGTTTGTTTCTTTTGTAGGAATGATAGTCTACATTTCTATTCAAATGAACAAAGTTAGGGGTGTTCAATTTGAGACTAAAATGTGGTCTTTTGTTGTTGTAAATCTCAACAGCCCTTTTGACCATCTTCTTCGCTAAGTTAGTATTTTTTATAGTTCGTTTTAAATCGTATTCATATTTAAGGGTTCTGTTGACTCTCTCAGCTATGGCGTTCTCGTACGGATCGTATTTCTCGGTCATGCTCATCAGTATTCCGTGTTCCTCAGCAAAGCTGGTGTATTGGGGATTGCAATACTGAATTCCACGATCTGAATGATGGATGAGTTTCTGATTCTTGTATTTCCTATTTTTAATGGCCATTCTAAGGGCATCGATGCAAAGTGATGTCTTCATATGGCTTGCTAATTTATACCCCATAATTTGCTTAGAATAGGCGTCTGTGACTAATGCCAGGTAACTGTGTCCGTTCTGCGTTTTGATATAGGTAATATCGCTTACCCAAAGTTGTTCAGGTCTGGTGGGAACTTTATCTTTTACCAGGTTTTTGTATTTAAAGAATCGATGTTTTGAATCGGTTGTGATATGAAACCGCTTTAATTTAGGAACGAGCAGGTTATTCATTCGCATCACCTGATAGAATTTATCCCTTCCTATTTTGATACCGAGTCGGTTCATGTCAGCCTTTAATTCCTGATATAGTTTGATTCCACCGGTGCGCAGTCCATACTGACTCCGATACTCCTTGATGAGCCGAATGATTAGCTGTTGCTCTGTTTGCCTAGTCTGATGAGATTTTAACCGCTTATAGAAAGCTTGTTTAGAAACCCCCAAAACATTGGATCAACCATTTTCTTTTAAACGGTTTTGCTTCTTTTTTTCGATCTCGTCTGCTAATGTTTTGGGCAATGACTTTTTTGACATATCAACTCCGGTAATAAGTTCCATGTCAGCAATAATGTCTTGTTGGAAGTCTTTCACAAACTCTAGTTCCTCTATTTTTTCTTTGAGTTTCTTTATTTCATCTTTCTTGCTCATCCCTTGTTTCTTTTGTTCTAAAGTACTGTATTTTTTCAACCAGTAATAGATGGAAGCTCTGGAAACCTGATATTTATCGGAAGCATGATTGATAGAGATTTGTGCATTCTGGATCTGATCAATGATAACCAGCTTGAGATCATACCCTACTTTTTTGTAGGAAGTTTTTCGACAGTGTTCATTTTGTTCTTTCATTAGATATAGTGCTAAAAGGATTAATTTTTAGTCAACCTATTTCAGGAAAGTACAGTAAATTATTTTCTTACTAACGGTGCCGCTTATTGGCGATTAACCGTTGTTGTGAGCTGGCTCATTGTTTGACTTTTCTCCAATATTCTAAATCAAGATGTACTCTCAAAATTCCCTTTCTCTCAGCAACAGTATATGCGATATTTTGATATTTGTCACTTGTAATTTGATCCAAACTTTTAATAGATTTCCATCTTTTTAAACTCTTATTCTCCTTTTCTTGTAATAAACCTTTTGCTACATCTTTGTCCAATGGAACTTCTAGTTTTTTGAGGTGTTTAATCGAATCTGAATTTATATTTAAATCTTCTCTTAAGTAGTGATTGTAAATTACATCTCTTAAAAATAAATTCAAACCTTTTCTTGCTGCCCCCCAACTTTGACCGTTTTCAGGAAATAGATTTCGAAGTTTTATTGTATTATCATCTAAATATTCTTTGAAATTATCAGAGTATAATTGTTGTTTAAATTCTTTTAAATCAATTTCATTTTCAAAATAATTTCTAGAAATTTCAATAATTCCCTTTGCTCCTTGATTTCTAAGTGCTGAAGAACCAACCGACGTTTGAGCAACTTTTCTTTTTATTAAAGAATGGAAATATTCTTTGCTCTTATCAATATTTCTTTTTTCTATCTCTTCTTTTAACAAATTTCCAAATTCTTGGGTAGCTCCATTTATATTTTGACTTCTAATTACGTTTAATGAATTCTGTAATTGATTAGTTGAAAATTTTGAAAAGTCAGACATAGTTTTATGTTACAATTTTGAAATGAGCTTGCTCACAACGGTCTTGGTTAAGGCAAGTAGCGTGGAGTAGGGACACGTTCTTGTCGGCTTTGTTGGTTTTTAATTAGGTTCTAAAATAACACTTTTCATCTGATTGCCCGCTATTTGCGCTTAACCGATGTTGTGCATAGTATCTATCCTCAATTATTTTTGTGAATACTTCTTTTTAAAGTTCGTAGGTGTTATTCCTGCCTTAGATTTGAAATATTTTGAAAAGTAAGCATAATCTGAAAATTCTAAAGTCTCAGAGATATTTGATAACGAGCTATTCGAATGTACAATTAATCTTTTTGCCTCTAAAATCACTCGGTCAGAAATCATTTGATTAGTAGTCTTATTAATTGTTTCTTTTACTACTCTATTTAAGTGCTTTGTGCTGATGTTTAATTTGTCAGCATAGAACTTGGGTAATTTCTGCTTGTCATAGGATTGATCCAATAAATGTTCAAAATTTTCTATGATATGTAGATAGCTGGAATGAGAATTGTTTGATAGATCGAGATCGGAAGTGTATTCTCTGGTTAGATCAATATAAATATCATTTATAATATTTACTATTTTCAAGTTTCTAAAGATTTCTGAATCAACATACTCTTGATATAAATCCTTGAATTTTTTTTGAAGATCGTGATGATTTGATTTCAATGAAATTACAGGGGGATTTTGATAGGAATAAAAAAACGGAAAATTGGTAAGTCTATGGTTCACAAATGTCATTTCATAAAATTCTTGAGAATGAAAAAAGATAAAACCTTTTGGTTCTGTATCAAATTTCCAGAAATGTGTCTGTCCTGGTTTTAAGAAAAAAACTTTTCCTGGATTTATAGAATATGAATTAAAATCGATTTCGTGTGTTCCAGTTCCTTCCGAAAATAAAACACACAAATAGAAATTATGGCTGTGGGGTTTATTAATTAGATCTTGATTCAAATTGATATGTTGTGAAAATGTGTTTACATAGACATCTTTTAAAACCTTGGAGTTTTTGAATTGATCAATATTTAAAACAGTTATCTTCATAGTAAATGTCTCAAAAGTACAAAAATGAGCGTAAAAAATATATCATTCAATCCTGGATTTGCTGCTAAATTTGTGATATAAATTTAATCGGAATATGAATAAAGTAGAAGGTGTTATAAAAGGTAAATGTCCTAATTGTAAAAATGGAGATATTTTTGAAACGAAAGGAAATATTTTTCTATTCCGCATGCCGTTAATGAATGATAAGTGTAAAGATTGTAATTTTAAATTTGAAAAAGAAACTGGCTTTTTCTTTGGAGCTATGTTTGTCAGTTATGCTATTGCTGTTGCAGAGATGATTGCTAGTTTAGTAGTCTTCTGGATGTTTTTAGATTTATCACCATTAAAAGTGTTTTTCATCATATCAGTTATTGCTGTTGTTTGTAGCTCTTTTAATTTTCGAATGTCTAGGGCTATTTGGATATATATGTTTTATTAATTGATCTGAAAAGTCACTGTTGGATATTATGCACAACGTTTTTGTATATGAAAAGTAGCGGATTTTATGCACTAACTTTTCGGATTATAGGTGACCTTTAATTTATTCATTTTCTTTTGATTAAGCGATTATTGAACCGCTATTTTTTATATACGTTGTTAGCTGCTGCCTTTTCTATGCTCATCAATTAGGTTCTATTTTTAAAGAAGTCATTGACAATGAACCTCCAACAGATTTGTCGTTAAACAATGTTACCTTTTCATTTTCTTCTTTCAATGCCAAGGTATAAAGTAAAGGCAAATAATGCTCAGGTGTTGGGATGGCTAAATCAAATGCTTTTCCTTGCGATTTAAAGTCGATAAGTTTTTGATGGTCTCCACTTAAAATATGGCTTTTCATTTTTTCGTTGGCTTCGGTAGCCCAATCGAAAGCAAATTCTTCGTTTAGCTTGTTCCAGGACACCCTACGCAGGTTGTGCACCATATTACCGCTTCCAATAATTAAAACGCCATTATGGCGAAGGCTATTTAGCTCTTGAGCCAATTCGTAATGATACCTTGCCGGTTTCGAATAATCAATGCTCATTTGTATGACCGGAATATCGGCATTTGGATATAAATGTTTGATTACGCTCCAAGCTCCATGGTCAAGCCCCCATTTATCGTCTAATCCAACTTCTGTTTTGGTAATAATACTTTTGGTTTCTTCCGCCAATTCTGGGCTTCCTTTTGCTGGGTATTGAACGTCAAACAATGCTTGTGGAAAACCACCAAAATCGTGAATGGTTGGTGGATTTTGCATTGCTGTTACAAATGTTCCTTTAGTTTCCCAATGTGCTGAAATACAAAGAATCGCATTTGGTCTTATAATTTCTTGACCTAATTTTCTGAATGCCGAAACAAATTCGTTTTCTTCAATGGCATTCATAGGGCTGCCGTGACCTAAGAAAAGCACAGGCATTTTACCTGTGTTACTCATTGTTGAGGTCATTTTGTTTAAATCTTTTAATGTCATACTGTAAGGTATTAAGGGCAATAAAGCTATTGATTTTAAAAATTGCTTTCTATTCATTTGCTGCAAAAATTAGATTAGGCCGTTTTTTTACCCAACCGATAATCAATTGAATATTTTCCTGCTCCCGTAAAAATTAGCCCCACAGCGCCAAACAAGAATAAAGCGTTCAGTTCAATAGCCCAAGCACACATTGCCCAGTTTGTTGCTATGCCGGCGGGTTGGTGCAATGCAAAATCTATAGTGAGAATTTTATTGACCTCATCGTAATTTTTTAAAGTATAAGTGCGCACTTTAGGCTTTTTTCGGTTGGCCACAGGGAGGTGTAACTTTACATAGCAACCTGGTTTGAATACAATAGCCGAATTAGATTGCGAAATTTCAAAATCTATGCGCAGCATATTTTTTGTTAGTTGAGTTTTCTTAATTACACGACATGTATGTCCTGGAATAACCTTCATCTTCTATATTTATATTACAATATCAATAATACCTCCTTTCATCTGCAATATTTCGCCATTGGTAGCTGAAGAAATTGGACTGGCTATTTAACAAACCGTATTGACCACTTCTTCAGACCTATTATAGCGTTGCAATAGTGGACTAGGATCAATTAATAATCTATTCGTATTCTAATAACCAATTGTGTTGAATAAAGAATAAAACCGGCAATAGATTCTATGTTTCTATTGCCGTAATTTTAAAATTTAATTCAATCCAGTTTTAACCGCCTGTGATAAAGAAGTAGTGGGACGGTTAATTAAACGGGCGAGTTCGCCACTTTCATCATGCAAATCGTTTTTAGAAGCGCTATAATCTAAACTCGCAAACGCTTTGGCCATCCCTTCAGGTAATCCAATTTCCTGTAGCTTTTGTGCATATTCTGCTTCTGGAAGGTTCACAAATTCGATGTTTTTACCCGTTTGTTTGCTCACTTCGGCAGCCAAATCCTGCATGGTGAAGGTTTGATCACCAGCCAATTCATACGTTTTGCCTGTATGGTCATCGTTTATGATGGTTTCGGCTATAGCTTCGGCATAGTCTTCACGTGTTGCTGATGAAATTTTTCCATCTCCCGCACTACCAATTATAGCACCTTGCTCTACTGCTTGCTTTAATCCCGCAGTATAATTTTCGGTGTACCATCCATTACGTAAAATCGTGTGCGGAATGCCCGAGTCTTGCAGCATTTTTTCGGTAGCAAGGTGTTCTGGAGCTAATATCATTGACGACGTATCGGCGTGCAGCAAGCTGGTGTAGGCAATTTGCTTAACTTGAGCTTGTTTTGCCGCATTGATTACATTTTTATGTTGGGTTTCACGTTTACCTATCTCGCTTCCCGATATAAAAACCAAACGATCTATGTCCTCTAAAGCCTTTGGTAAAGCTTCTGGTTGTTCATAATCGAAAGCTTTGGCCTCTATACCTAAAGGTTTTGCCTTATCGGGATTTCGCACGAGTGCCACTAATTTGGCATCGGGATTCTTGTCTTTTAGCTTTTGTACTACTAATTGGCCCAGTTGGCCTGTAGCACCTGTTATTCCTATTTTCATGACTTATTGTTTTACAAATTGAACTTCTGCATTAATTTTTATCTCATTTCCAACCATTACACCTCCGGCTTCCAGGGCGGCATTCCAATTAAGGCCAAAGTCTTTTCGGTTCAGTTTACCATTTATGGAAAAACCTGCTTTCTCGTTTCCGTAAGGGTCTTTCATATAACCTCCAAACTCGGTATCTAGTGTGATTTCTTTTGTAGTACCTTTAATTGTAAGGTCACCTACTAATTGGTATTCATCATCATCTACTTTTTTAATGGATTTGCTCACAAATGTAATTTCCGGATATTTTTCAACTTCAAAGAAGTCGGGGCTTTTTAGATGCGTGTCTCGATCATCATTGTTCGTTGATATAGACTTGCATCAATGTTTGCCGAAATGGTTGCTTTTGTAAAATCTTCGCCATCTATGGTTCCTTGAAAGGTTTTAAATTCTCCTTTTACGTTAGAAATCATCAGGTGTTTTACTTTAAATGTAATTTCGCTGTGTGTTGGGTCTATTGCCCATTTTGTTGTTTCCATTTTCTTATATTTTTAATGTTATTGGATAATTTTTAAACGTATTACTGCTTGGCAAACTGTAAGTGCACCACTATGTTTACATCTTTGCCAATACCTGCTGCGGTAGGATCATAATTAATATTGTAGTCAAATCTGTTAATGGTGGTTTTGGCTTTCAATCCTAATTTTTCGCCCTGGTCACTTTTTGGCAGTTCCGCCATAGTACACATCAAAAATCACGGGTTTGGTTACATCTTTTATGGTTAGGTCGCCATATAATAAATACTGATCAGGTTTTCCAGTAGCTAAGATTTTCGTGCTTTTAAAAGTCATTTCTGGATATTTTTCAACTTCAAAAAAATCAGCACTTCTCAAGTGGTTGTCCCTGTCTTCTACATTGGTATTGATACTTGTTACTTTAACAGTAAAATCAACATTTGCCCCTTCTAAAGCTTCCCCATTTGTAGTAAGGTTTCCGGTATATTCCATAAATTTCCCATTCACGATACTAATTCCGGAATGTGAAATATTGAAATTTAAGGACGAATGGTAAGGGTCTACC
>NZ_JQLP01000007.1:0-14833 GCF_000744275.1 Gillisia sp. Hel_I_29 | reverse complement strand
GAGCATTCAGATTTAGAGGACCAGATAGGATTTTATATCAATACGTTAGCATTACGTAATGAAGTTCGTTCAGAGGATAGTTTTGAAGATTTATTTAGACGGGTTCGTCAAAGGACTTTAGATGCTTATGAGCATCAGGGATATCCTTTTGATCGTCTTGTTGAGGATTTAGAACTTCGTAGGGATACGAGTCGAAGTGCTGTATTTGATATGATGTTGGTATTACAAAACACAGGAGATGCTCATCAGGGAATAGGTATAAGTGATTCAGATGTAGAATTGATAACCGATCAGGGGTTTAATTTAAGCAAGTTTGATTTGAGTTTCACTTTTGAGGAACGTGGTGATTATTTGGCATTGCTACTAGAATACAACACAGATGTTTATGAGCAGGAGATGCTAGAAGGCTTTATAGTTCATTATAAAGAGTTTCTAGAGAAGTTACTTAGTAATCCAGAGGCCTTAATAGGGAGTATAGATTATTTGGCAGAAGAAGAGCGAGTGGAGTTACTAGATGTTTTTAATGCGACCGCGTTTGATTACCCGAGAGATAAGACCGTTGTAGAATTGTTTGAGGAGCAGGTAAGTAAAACCCCAGAGGCCATAGCCGTTGTTTATGAAGAGGAGCGTCTTAGTTATGAGGAGCTTAATAGGCGCAGTAATCAATTAGCACATTATCTACAAGCACATTATACCATCGAGCCAGATGATTTGGTAGGGATTATGCTACCGCGAAGTTCTTGGATGATTGTGGGGATCCTGGGGATCTTAAAGAGTGGAGGGGCTTATGTACCAATCGATCCTGATTACCCAGAGGATCGAATAGCTTATATGTTAGAGGATAGTAAGTGTAAAGTGCTTTTGGACGAAGAGTTTCTAGATAAATTTAATAATAATAAGTCAGACTATTCGACAGATAATTTATCGATAAGTTTATTGCCTTCTAACCTGGCCTATGTTATCTACACGAGTGGCTCTACAGGGAAACCTAAGGGAGTTATGATTGAACATAGAAGTTTAGTCAATTATTTAAGTTGGTCAACAAGATATTATTTAGGAGAAAATTATGATATAAGTAATTTTGGTTTATTTAGTTCTACATCATTTGATTTAACAAAAACAAGCTTATTTGGACCTCTTATTGTAGGAGGCAAATTAAAGATTTATTCAGAGACACAAGACATTCTTTTAATATTAAGAGACTATTTTAGCTTAAATAGTGATTTAAATTTTATAAAAATGACACCTTCTCATATATTATTAGTTGGGAAGTCAAAATTTGAAGATACAAATCTAAAAAAAGTTATTCTAGGTGGGGAAGAACTACACCAAATACACATAGATATTTTAAAAGATTTAAATCCATCGATTGAAATTTATAATGAATATGGACCAACAGAGGCAACTGTTGGTTGTATTGCTTGGAAATATGACGATAGTTTTTCTAAAATCCTTATTGGCCGTCCCATTTCTAACACAGAGATTTACATATTAAATAGGGAGGGCTTATTACAGCCAATAGGCGTTACAGGAGAGCTTTATATAGGAGGAGCTGGATTGGCTCGAGGCTATTTAAATAATGAGGAGTTAACGGCAGAGCGATTTGTCTCAAATCCCTTTAAAGAAGGTACTCGTATGTACAAGACGGGAGATTTGGGCAGATGGAATAGTGATGGCACGATTACGTTTTTAGGGAGAGAGGATGCTCAGGTTAAGATCCGAGGGTATCGCATAGAGTTAGGCGAGATCGAGAGTGTATTATTGGGGCATGCAGATATAGATGAGGCTGTAGTTTTAGCCAATGATAATGATGGAGTTAAGGAGTTGGTTGCATATTTTGTGAGCAACTTGGATCAGGACAGCGCATCACTGCGCAGTTATTTAAAGGGCTTTTTACCCGATTATATGCTACCAAGTCACTATGTAGCGTTGGATGTCTTTCCCTTAACACCCAATGGCAAGATAGATAGGCGCTCGTTACCCTCACCAGAGGGACTAGAGATTAGTCATGGAGTAGAATATGTAGCACCTGAGACAAATACTGAAAAGAAAATAATTTCAATAATTGCAGAGACCTTAGAATTGAATAAAAATAAAATAGGAATTAAAGATAATTTTTTTGATTTGGGAGCGAATTCTCTAAATGTGATAATTATACTAAATAAAATAAATGAGACGTTTACATGTAATTTAAATATTCTTCAATTATTTCAGTATTCAAATGTTAAATTAATAGTTGAAAAGCTTCTTTATAATAAAGAAACTTCTACTGAAGAGGTGAATGAATATGAAGACTTGAATGATTCTTTAGATGAAATTATAGATTCAATAGATTAATGATACTAAAAATAGTCTTGTATAATTATTTTAAATGCCATGTTCAAGTGATAAATGCAACTGGCCAGGTTGATTTTAATTTTTCTATTGGACTAATGTAGCCAAACTTTCTTATTCTACGGTTATTGATCATTTTCTCAATTTCCTTTATCCTCTGATGGTTGACTAGGTTCAGGTCTGTTTTCTTAGGAAGGAACCTTCTTATCACACCTATTCTATTCTCCACTGTCCCCTTATCCTGTGAGGTATAGGGTCTTGTAAAACAGGTTTTTACCTTATGTTTTTTGGCAATGGATTCATGTTGTGCAAATTCTTTTCCATTATCAAAGGTCAGGGTTTTCACCCAGCTGCTGCCTATTCGGGCAATGCACTGATTAATTATTTTTGCAACGGTTGTTGAATCTTTTCCATCGAGTTTATCCAGTTTGGTTATTAAAGTTGCCCTATCGGTCATTACCAATAGTGCGGATTTATGATCCTTTCCCATCATCAGGTCCACTTCGATATCTCCTATACGCTTCCTTTCATTGATTATTTCCGGCCGCTGTTCAATAGATGTCCTATTGGTTATAGCTCCTCTACAATCTTTATAATTGCCCGGTTTACGCTTCCGCTTTCCATGGCGCAGGTAAAAGTATAGGTCTTTGTGCTCAAGATCCTTTCTATGATGGCTTTTTTTGCAATGCCATATCCATCGATAAAGACATTTGGATATTTCGGTGGGAGCATGCCACTGATTTCGGTCAAATAGTGCCACTTTAAAAGATACTGCAATTATATAAAAATTTAATATTATTCCTTCTTTAGGATTTCTTTTCTTAATGATTCTCCTTTGAGATCGATGCGATGAGAAGAGTTTACAATCCTATCGAGTAGTGCGTCCGCTAAGGTCCCTTCCTCTCCAATAATTTCATACCAGGCAGAGACTGGTATCTGTGAGGATATTATAGTGGATTTTTGACCGTGGCGGTCATCAATTATATCCATAAGCGTTTCCCTGTCCTGGTTATCCAAAGCCTGCAGCCCAAAGTCATCAAAAATAAGAAGATCCGTTTTTATTAATTTCTCCAGTTCTTTTAAATAAGTTCCATCCACTTTACTTAGTTTAAGTTTCTTAAGAATTCTTGCTGTAATGGTATAAAAGGTCTTATAACCAGAGAGACAAGCCTGATGCCCTAATGCCCGCACTAGATAACTTTTACCCACACCCGAGGCTCCGCAAATTATTAGGCCTTCCTTACGGGATATAAAATCAAGAGTGCTTAAACGTACAAACATATTTTTGTCGAGATTCCTTTCAGGAGAATAGTTTATAACAGCAAGATTTGCATTTTGTCTGAAGCTAGCCTGTTTTAAAAGACGATCAATCTTCTTATTCTCCCGGTCTTCCCATTGGTGGCCTGTTAGCAGTGCCAGGTATTCATCACAGGTCATTTCACCCAAGCGGTTATCTTTAACGTGCTGAAGGTGTAACTGGGCCATCGCGCCCAATCGCATTGTTTTTAATTTTTCAATAGTCTGATTGTTGTTCATTGTTTTAAATATAATTTTTCATTCTTATTTATAAGCAGAGGCACCTCGTATGTTGGGATGTACCGGTATATGGTTTATTGTTTGCTCCAGGTCCTGGTAGAATAATGATGCTTTATCCATATTGTTTTTAAGGATATTCTTTATATGGTGGTAAGATGATGCTTCTCCCTCCAGGGCTCTCTTGCAGGCATTGTTGAGTCTTTCGGAGCCATATGCTTTGTGAAGTTGGAGGACTCCCATAGCACGTTTATATCCTATTTCAGGATACTCATGAGAGGTGAGGATTTTCTCAATACAGTTCAGTACATATATTCCATGAAGGGCTGCTTTTTTCTTGAAGAATTGCGGATTCCCCTCGGAATAAAATTTATGGGTACTATTGAGATGGGCCGTATTTGTAATATAACTTCCCTTAGCTCCATTACGCTGGTGTAGTGCTATTCTTTCCTGGTAGAAGTAGACTCCTACCATATCTCTTGTATAATGAATACAGGTCTCTTTTCCAATATACCGGTAGGGTACACTATAGGGAGAGAAGTACACGTATCCCATCTTCTGAACTTTAGCTTTTCTGTAATCCTTCAGCTCATAAGAACTTGATGGGAGTGGTTTTAAGTACTGACGTTCCACTGTCTGAAAAAGCTCTACACGACTGGCTTCTTTGCGTTTAAACAGTAAGTTATTATAGTTGATCAATAATTTTCTTATCTCCCGGTTTAGATCATCTAAAGTAAAGAAGGTCATCTCCCGAAGGGGATAATAGATGCGTTGATAGGTAAGATGCACAGCATTCTCCACCAAAGCCTTATCCTGGGGAGCATATCCCCGGGAATGATTGATCACGGAGTTATAGTGGCGGGCAAAGTCTTTAAAGGTGCGGTTGATCTCTTCCTCATATTTACTGGCTCTTATAATAGCTGATTTTAGATTATCTGAGACAATAACCTTAAGAACTCCACCATAAAAATTCAAGGCACTGGTGCAGCAAGTAATCAAGTCTCTCCGTTTCTGACTCAAGCAGTCTTCCACGTAAGTATATTGACTATTGAGAAGGATGGCAACGAATACTTGTATGGGAATGATTTCTCCGTTTTCTTTATCCACTATGTGAAGCTTCTTTCCGGCAAAGTCTATAAACATCTCGTTTCCGGCTTCGTGTTCAAGTTTCAAAGAACCCTTTGCCTTGGCATATTTTCGCCGATAATGTTCTAAAAACTGAGTATAACTATACGGATCCTTAGATATCTGAACATATTTCTGATAATGATATAAAAAGGTAAAGCCGGGATGATTCCTGGCTTTATTGACCCCTCAAAGTATAACATCCACTCATTTTGTCGCTCAACATCAAGGGTAGTGTGTGCGAGGAAAATAATTCAGATAAGGTTGCATTATCAAAATGCAGCAATTCTATAAAAGAATATTCGTTTGACGTAAACAACTTCATATAGATGTTTATCGTATTACGGGAAATTCCTAATGTAGAGCCGATTTTACGGTTACTGAACCCATCCAGATGTAGGGAGAAAATTTGTTTCAAGTCCATTGGATCAAGTGTGTCGGCCATATCGCTGGGTTTTAAGCGACAAGGTAGTTTTTACTTGATCTTTTAAAGTGGCACCATTCGAATCGTAAATCATTACACTTTGAAGTAACCAAAAGCGGCATCATTTGAACCGTTTTACTTGGCACGATTAAAACCGTAATATCCAAAATTCATGAGAAACGCCCTTTATGCCCAAGCATTTCCATTCAACGGTAATCAGTTCCAGGCTTAGGTGTTCGATCCTCATCCAATTTGCCGCCTGGATATTTAGCTCCTCTGTCAATAAAATGGATTTGGTTTTTTCTTTATGACGTTTAAGGGTTTTATCCTGTGCCAGTCGTGCAACGTAAATACCTGCACATCTACCACGCCTTCCTACATTTCTGGATAGTTCACGGGATATGGTGCTTTTGTTCACGTCTAATATAGCCGCTATTTCACTTTGGTTCTTTTCTGCCTCTAGCAATGCCTGAATTTGATACCTTTGCTCTTGGCAAAGCTGTTTATATTTGTTCTTCACAACACAAATTTAGCACTTAGCCAATCTCTGGGGATTAGCCCTCAGAGATTTTATTCTGTGTTGCATTTATTAGTTGAACTTAGAAATAATTACTTTATGGGAGTTAAAAATAATAAAGATATAGCGATAATAGGTATGTCGGGAAGGTTTCCAAAATCAAACAATATCAATGAATTTTGGGAGCATTTAATAAACGGCGATGAATTATCGAAATTTTATTCTGATAAAGAGTTAATTGAAAAAGGAGTTTCTCAAAATGAAATTGAAAATTTAAATTACATCAAGGTAGATTCTAGAATAGATAATTCAAACACCTTTGATTTTTCTTTTTTTGGATATACTCCAGATGAAGCTGCTGCAATGGATCCTCAAATAAGATTATTTCATGAACATGCATGGTTAGCACTCGAAAATGCAGGATATAATCCTTTGTCATATAAAGGGAAAATTGGATTGTATGCGTCAGCAAGTGATAATTTAAACTGGAGGATTAATAATCTATTATTAAAAAACGAAAATATTTCTCCTTTTTTTCTAAATCAAATTTCAAATAAAAATTTTTTAACCACTTTAATTTCGTATAAATTAAATCTTAGAGGGCCTAGTTATTTTATAGATACGGCTTGTTCTAGTTCTTTGACAGCAGTACATGTTGCATGTAGAAATTTACTTTTGAGAGAATGTAGTATGGCAATAGTAGGTGGTGTAAGTGTGGATTCTTCTACTACTATAGGGTATCACTATAAAAAAGGAGGTATTAACTCAAAAGATGGTCATTGCAGAGCTTTTGACCATAAATCTTCAGGTGTGATCTCTGGAGAAGGTATTGGCTTGGTAGTTTTAAAAAGATTGTCTGATGCTATAGACTCTAATGATAATATTTATGCTGTAATTAAATCGTCTTCTGTAAATAATGATGGTAAAGCTAAAATCGGATATACAGCACCTAGCATAGAAGGACAATTTGATTGTATAAAGGCAGCATATGGTGCAGCTAAAATTTCACCTGACTCAATTTCTTATATAGAAACACATGGAACAGGTACAAGATTAGGAGATCCAATTGAAATAGAAGCACTCAATAAAGTATTTGAAAATTATAAAAATCATACATGCGCAATAGGATCTGTAAAAAATAACTTAGGCCATTTGGATGTTGCAGCTGGCATTACGGGCTTAATTAAAACAGTCCTAGCTCTAAAAAACAAGCAAATACCTCCTACGATTAATTATGAGAAACCAAATCATAGAATAAATTTTAATGATGGACCATTTTATGTTAATACTAAATTAACGAAATGGGTAGCTAATGATACTCCTTTAAGAGCAGGAGTAAGTTCTTTTGGTATAGGTGGAACGAATGCTCATATTTTGTTAGAAGAAAATATGGATGAAAGAAAGCAGGAAGATAGTTATAATTATAAATTATTAAGATTTTCAGCCAGAACAGAAGGATCATTAGAACGTTATACTGAAAAGTTTTTAAAATATCTCAAAAGTGATTACTCTCATAATATAGCCGACATTTCTTATACATTACAAAAGGGACGTCATGATTTTATGCATAGGAAATTTTTAGTTTGTGATAGTAAAGCTGATGCTATTATGCAAATAGAACAAGGAAAACTCTTAAGTTCTAATTTAAGAGATTCGACTTTAAAATCGAATATTGTTTTTATGTTTCCAGGTCAAGGATCTCAGTATATAGATATGTGCTTAGACTTATACAAAAATGATAATGTCTTTAGATCTATTATGAATGATGGATTTAAGTTATTGGAAAATTTGTCAGGAGAAAATTATGAAGATATAATTTATAAAAGTCAAATTAATAAAGATTCTGAAGAGAAAATTAACAAAACGATTTATGCACAACCTTTACTTTTTTTAATTGAATACGCATTGGCTAAATTATTAATGGCATGGGGAATTAATCCAGATTTTATGATTGGACATAGTCTAGGAGAATATTCTGCGGCCTGTATAAGTAATGTGTTTTCATTTGAAGAGGGTTTAACATTGGTATATAAGAGAGCAGCATTAATAAATTCAGTAGATAAAGGAGAAATGCTTGCTGTGAGTGTTTCAGAAGCCCAAATATTACCTTTCTTAAATGACGATGTTTCAATTGCTGCGATCAATTCTCCTGAATTATTGGTTATTTCGGGGACTATTCAGGCGATGAAAGAAATCACTAAAAGACTTAAAAATAGAGATATAGCTTATATGAATTTAAAGGCATCTCATGCTTTTCATTCAAAAATGATGGAACCCATTAAGGATAAATTTAAGAGTTGTTTTGAAAACGTGTTGTGTTCTGATATGCAAATTCCAATAGTGTCAAATTTATCTGGAAAACCTATATTATCTGAAGAGGCATCATCAAGTAATTATTGGACAAAACATTTATTAGAAACAGTAAATTTTTCAAAAGGAATTGAATTTTTATTAAAAGCAAATGATACGGTTTTTATTGAAATAGGACCAGGAAATGCACTTACAAATCTAGTTAAACGTAACAATAGAAGATTAAATCTTAAGAATACCTCAATTAGTGTGGTGCGATCAGCTAAAAAATCTGTCGATGATAATAAAGAATTATTACTTGCTCTTGGAACATTATGGAGTAAAGGGATCGATGTTAATTGGGATAAATATTATTATGGTAAAACTCGATATAAAGTCCCTATACCAACTTATTCTTTTGATACTCCAGTATTTCAATCAAAAGTAAATCCTATGAATTTGCTTAAGCATAATAATTTTATAGAGACGAAAACTAATCGAAGAAATGTTTTAGATTGGTTTTATTTAATAGAATGGAAAAAATCTTTTATTTCTGAAACATCAAATATTAAGATTTTATCAAATTGTTTTTTAATCTTTTTAGATAATGATGAATTTAGCAAGGCTTTAACTGATAAGTTAAAAATTGATGGAAATGATGTAATAATTGTAAAAAAAGGTTCCTCATATTCTAAAACAGAGAATTTTGAATATGAGATTAACCCTTTAAGAGAGAACGATTACGAACTATTGTTTCAGGATATTTCTATTAATAATAAAGTTTTTGATCAAATTATATATTGTTGGGGAATCGGAAATTCAAAAATTAATTTTGAAAGTAATGATTTTAAACCTCGTTTTCAACAAGCTAATGATGTTCTTTTAAGCTTATTGAAAATTTATAATAATTTTCGTTTAGAAGATTATGAGAAAAATATAAAATTGACAGTATTTTCAAATCTAAATCATGAAATATTACATGGCGATTCTTTAAATTATAATACAGCTTCGACTTCTAGTATGTTGAGAATTTTGTCTCAAGAAAATAATAAAATTAAAGCTTTTCAAATAGATGTTAATGTTAATGAAACTAATACTGATTTGATTTTAAATGAACTTAAATATAATTTTAGTGATTTAGTAATTGGATATCGTGGTAAACAACGTTGGACGCAACGATATGAAAATATAAAACTAGGTACATTAAAAAATGAAACTAAAGTGATTAAATATGGTCTTTATGTAATTACTGGAGGTTTAGGGAAAATTGGTTATGCCTTTGCAAAATATCTTATTGAAACTTATGAAGCAAAAGTCATTCTTTTAGGAAGATCTATTTTACCGCCAAGCAATGAATGGGATAATATTCTTATTTGTGAGGATTATGATTTAAATATCATTGAAAAAATTGAAAAACTGAAAAGTTTAAAAGATAATGTTGATTATTATCAATGTGATGTCTCTAATTTTAAATCTTTCTCGTCTGTTATTGAAAATATCGAAGAAAAATATAACCAAATAAATGGTGTTATACATGCCGCAGGGGTAACAAATCATAACACTTTCAGGTTTATTAAAGATGTTACCAATAGTGTTATGGAAGAGCACTTTAAACCCAAACTGAATGGACTTATTAATCTATATAAGATTCTTTATACAAAAAAAGTGGATTTTGTTTGGATTACTTCTAGCTTATCTACAGTTTTAGGGGGAGTGACTTATATGCCCTACGCAGCAGCTAATGGATTTATGAACTCTTTTGTTAATGCAAATAAGAATGAAATATCAAATTGGTATTGTGTTAATTTAGATGCAATCAGTGAAAATAATAATAAAGCTATTAATTTTAAAGAATTGATGGTAGTATTTGAAAGATCATTTAGTTTTGAAAATAATACAGAAATTATAATTTCTGTTGATAGTTTAGGAGAGAAGTTAGAAAAAGATAATACCCTTCTTCTAAAAAATGTGGAGCCTACAGGAATGATTACAGAAAGACCAAGTATGGTGGTAGCTTATAAAGATGCAACTTCCCCTACAGAAAAGCAATTGCAAATAATTTGGGTAGACTTTTTTAAATTAGAAAGGATAGGAATTCAAGACGATTTTTTTGATTTAGGAGGTGATTCTCTTAAAGCTATTACAATCATGAAAAGAATTTCTAATGTTTTTGGAATTGAAATTTCTATTCATTCATTTTATGATAAGTTAAGTATTGAAAAAATAGCTTTAGAAATTGACATAATGTTAAATATAATATCTATGGAGGAGAAGAAAAATTCAAGTTCCGATTTAAATGAGTTAAAGGTTTAATATGAATATATCGCATTTTATTTTGTACTTGGCAGAGAATGATATATTTCTGTCAATAGAAGATTCAGAGTTAAAAATAAGCTTTAAAGGAGATAAAATTGATGATGAGATTATTGAAAAAATTAAATCTCATAAATTACTTTTAATAAGTTATCTAAATAAATATAAAAGGGTTGGTGTTTTTAAAACAATTAGCTCTGTTCCTATATCTTCAAGTTATGCCATATCTTCAGCACAGCGACGTTTATGGGTTTTGAGTCAATTTGAGGGCGGCTCTTCGGCCTATAATATGCCTTCTCGTTTAGTTTTAAATGGCAGTTATGATGTAGATTTATTTAAACGTGCCATTTATTCGGTAGTAGACCGTCATGAGATCTTACGTACTGTTTTTAAGGAGAACTCCCAAGGAGAGATTCGTCAGTGGATATTAGAACGAGATGCTTTAGGTTTTGAGATCGGTGAATTGGATCTACAAGGCGAAGCAGATATCGAGTCCTCGGTATTGCGTTATCTGGATAACGACCGTATGGTGGAGTTTGATTTAGCCAAAGGTCCACTATTACGCGCTATATTACTACAGGTATCAGAAGACCGTTATGTTTTTTATTACAATATGCATCATATTATTAGTGATGGATGGAGTATGGATGTATTGTCAAGAGATGTATTTAAGTATTATGAGTTTTATAAGAGTGGAGGCGAATTAGACTTACCAGCGTTACGGATTCAATATAAGGATTATGCGAGTTGGCAATTGTCTCAATTGAGTACATCTATTTATCAGGGCCATCGAGATTATTGGACGGGCTTACTGGGAGGAGATCTTCCCGTTTTAGACTTACCAAGTTCAAAGGTACGTCCCGTGATACAGAGTCATCAAGGTCAATTACTTCGCACTTACATATCAAAGAAATCTACTCAGGGGTTAAAGCGATTTAGCCATCAAGAGGGAGGTACCTTGTTTATGGGCTTACTGTCTAGTTTGAAAGCATTGTTGTACCGTTATACGGGTCAAGAGGATTTGGTAGTAGGGACACCCGTTGCAGGGCGAGAGCATTCAGATTTAGAGGACCAGATAGGATTTTATATCAATACGTTAGCATTACGTAATGAAGTTCGTTCAGAGGATAGTTTTGAAGATTTATTTAGACGGGTTCGTCAAAGGACTTTAGATGCTTATGAGCATCAGGGATATCCTTTTGATCGTCTTGTTGAGGATTTAGAACTTCGTAGGGATACGAGTCGAAGTGCTGTATTTGATATGATGTTGGTATTACAAAACACAGGAGATGCTCATCAGGGAATAGGTATAAGTGATTCAGATGTAGAATTGATAACCGATCAGGGGTTTAATTTAAGCAAGTTTGATTTGAGTTTCACTTTTGAGGAGCAAGGTGATTATTTGGCATTGCTACTAGAATACAACACAGATGTTTATGAGCAGGAGATGCTAGAAGGCTTTATAGTTCATTATAAAGAGTTTCTAGAGAAGTTACTTAGTAATCCAGAGGCCTTAATAGGGAGTATAGATTATTTGGCAGAAGAAGAGCGAGTGGAGTTACTAGATGTTTTTAATGCGACCGCGTTTGATTACCCGAGAGATAAGACCGTTGTAGAATTGTTTGAGGAGCAGGTAAGTAAAACCCCAGAGGCCATAGCCGTTGTTTATGAAGAGGAGCGTCTTAGTTATGAGGAGCTTAATAGGCACAGTAATCAATTAGCACATTATCTACAAGCGCATAGCGATATAAAAACCGGAGATTATATAGGCGTTATGTTAGAGCGTTCTATTAATAGTGTAGTGGCTATGTTATCAGTAATGAAATTGAATTGTTGTTATGTACCATTAAATATAGAATACCCATCAAGTCGTCTCACGTATATTTTAAAAGACTCGAATATAGTATTATTAATAACAGAGTCTAGTTTAATAGATCCAGGATTAGATTTGTTTAATACAATACCAATATCAATATCCTCAGTAAATTTATCTGAGTATTCACCAAGAGATTTAGATTTAAAAGAGGAAAGGATAGATGACGCGTTTGTTATTTATACCAGTGGTTCTACAGGTTTACCTAAGGGAGTTATTCAGACACATTTAATGTTAAGTAATTTAATTCAGTGGGATCTTAATAATTCAGGAATAGAGAGAGGCTTATGTCATTTACAGTATTCCTCATTTAGTTTTGATTCTTCGCTGCATGATATTTATTTTGCTTTGAGTGGAGGAGGAAAGGTTTGTATAGTTCATAAAGAAGCTTTATTAGATTATGACTTACTTAGTTCTTATATTTTAACCCATGAGATAGAGGTTTTGTCTTTTCCATTTGCAGGGTTGAATAATTTTTACAATGAACTAAATGTTAATAGTTTATTAGGACATCATATCAAACATATAGTATCGACAGGAGAACAATTATATGTTTCAGGGGCTTTGCAATCGTTTTTAAGCTCTAACCCTGAAGTAGAATTACATAATCATTATGGTCCATCGGAGACCCATGTAGCTACTAGTCATACTATGAGTTTTCAATCTGAAGATTTAGAGCATCGTTCTTCTATCGGCGTTCCAATTTCCAACACAGAGATTTACATATTAAATAGGGAGGGCTTATTACAGCCAGTAGGTGTAACGGGAGAGCTTTATATAGCAGGATCTGGCTTGGCTCGCGGTTATTTAAACAATGAGTTACTTACTAAAGAGCGATTTGTCTCAAATCCCTTTAAAGAAGGTACTCGTATGTACAAGACGGGAGATTTGGGCAGATGGAATAGTGATGGCACGATTACGTTTTTAGGGAGAGAGGATGCTCAGGTTAAGATCCGAGGGTATCGCATAGAGTTAGGCGAGATCGAGAGTGTATTATTGGGGCATGCAGATATAGATGAGGCTGTAGTTTTGGCCAATGATAATGATGGAGTTAAGGAGTTGGTTGCATATTTTGTAAGCAGCTTGGATCATGACAGCGCATCACTGCGCAGTTATTTAAAGGGCTTTTTACCCGATTATATGCTACCAAGTTACTATGTAGCGATGGATGTCTTCCCCTTAACACCCAATGGCAAGATAGATAGGCGCTCGTTACCCTCACCAGAGGGGTTAGAGATTAGTCATGGAGTAGAATATGTAGCCCCAGAGACAGATACAGAGAAGCAGTTAGTAGTTATATGGGAAGATATTTTAGGCAAAGAGAATATAGGTGTGAAGGATGATTTCTTTGAGTTAGGAGGTCATAGTTTAAAGGCTACACGTCTTTTATCAAAGCTTCATAAAACCTTTGAGGTAAAGTTAGCTTTGAAAGACTTGTTTGTTCACACAGTATTGGAGACACAGGTTTCTTTATTAGAGGAAGCTACAAAGTCTGCGTATGTATCCATCGAAAAGCTAGAAGCATCGTCAGATTATGCTATATCAGATTCACAGCGACGTTTATGGGTTTTGAGTCAATTTGAGGGCGACTCTTCGGTTTATAATTTACCATCTCGTTTAGTTTTAAATGGCAGTTATGATATAGAGTTATTTAAACGTGCCATTTATTCGGTAGTAGACCGTCATGAGATCTTACGTACTGTTTTTAAGGAGAACTCCCAAGGAGAGATTCGTCAGTGGATATTAGAACGAGATGCTTTAGGTTTTGAGATCGGTGAATTGGATCTACAAGGCGAAGCAGATATCGAGTCCTCGGTATTGAATTATCTGGATAACGACCGTATGGTGGAGTTTGATTTAGCCAAAGGTCCACTATTACGCGCTATATTACTACAGGTATCAGAAGACCGTTATGTTTTTTATTACAATATGCATCATATTATTAGTGATGGATGGAGTATGGATGTATTGTCAAGAGATGTATTTAAGTATTATGAGTTTTATAAGAGTGGAGGCGAATTAGACTTACCAGCGTTACGGATTCAATATAAGGATTATGCGAGTTGGCAATTGTCTCAATTGAGTACATCTATTTATCAGGGCCATCGAGATTATTGGACGGGCTTACTGGGAGGAGATCTTCCCGTTTTAGACTTACCAAGTTCAAAGGTACGTCCCGTGATACAGAGTCATCAAGGTCAATTACTTCGCACTTACATATCAAAGGAATCTACTCAGGGGTTAAAGCGATTTAGCCATCAAGAGGGAGGTACCTTGTTTATGGGCTTACTGTCTAGTTTGAAAGCATTGTTGTACCGTTATACGGGTCAAGAGGATTTGGTAGTAGGGACACCCGTTGCAGGGCGAGAGCATTCAGATTTTAGAGGACCAGATAGGATTTTATATCAATACGTTAGCATTACGT
>NZ_JQLP01000006.1:0-7357 GCF_000744275.1 Gillisia sp. Hel_I_29 | reverse complement strand
GGAGAATATCGGAGTCGAACCGATGACCTCCTGCGTGCAAGGCAGGCGCTCTAGCCAGCTGAGCTAATCCCCCATTTTCGAAATTCAGAACTATGAATTCAGAATTAAAATGATTAGAATTCTCAACTTCTAAAATTTCCTATAATTTTAATGAACATCTTTTACAACTCTCGCTATAAAAAGTAGTCTCAGGCAGACTCGAACTGCCGACCTCTACATTATCAGTGTAGCGCTCTAACCAGCTGAGCTATGAGACTGTCTAATTTAAGAGACATTTCTCAAGGTCTCCCTTTATTCTTTAATAATTAAATTGACAGGAATCAAGACAAAAACAAAATCTTAAGAGATCTGCTTTGTAACTGCGATTGCTCTTTAATAAGCAATACTCTAGAAAGGAGGTGTTCCAGCCGCACCTTCCGGTACGGCTACCTTGTTACGACTTAGCCCCAGTTACCAGCTTCACCCTAGGCCGCTCCTTACGGTGACGGACTTCAGGTGCTTCCAGCTTCCATGGCTTGACGGGCGGTGTGTACAAGGCCCGGGAACGTATTCACCGCATCATGGCTGATATGCGATTACTAGCGATTCCAGCTTCACGGAGTCGAGTTGCAGACTCCGATCCGAACTGAGATAGGGTTTATAGATTCGCTCCTGCTTGCGCAGTGGCTGCTCTCTGTCCCTACCATTGTAGCACGTGTGTGGCCCAGGACGTAAGGGCCGTGATGATTTGACGTCATCCCCACCTTCCTCACAGTTTGCACTGGCAGTCTTGTTAGAGTTCCCGACTTGACTCGCTGGCAACTAACAACAGGGGTTGCGCTCGTTATAGGACTTAACCTGACACCTCACGGCACGAGCTGACGACAACCATGCAGCACCTTGTAAATTGCCCGAAGGAAAAGGTGTTTCCACCCCTGTCAATCTACATTTAAGCCCTGGTAAGGTTCCTCGCGTATCATCGAATTAAACCACATGCTCCACCGCTTGTGCGGGCCCCCGTCAATTCCTTTGAGTTTCATTCTTGCGAACGTACTCCCCAGGTGGGTTACTTATCACTTTCGCTTAGCCACTCAGTCTTGCGACCGAACAGCTAGTAACCATCGTTTACGGCGTGGACTACCAGGGTATCTAATCCTGTTCGCTACCCACGCTTTCGTCCATCAGCGTCAATAAATTATTAGTGATCTGCCTTCGCAATCGGTGTTCTATGTAATATCTATGCATTTCACCGCTACACTACATATTCCAACCACTTCATAAGTATTCAAGAACAACAGTATCAATGGCAATTCTATGGTTGAGCCACAGACTTTCACCGCTGACTGATTGTCCCGCCTACGGACCCTTTAAACCCAATGATTCCGGATAACGCTTGGATCCTCCGTATTACCGCGGCTGCTGGCACGGAGTTAGCCGATCCTTATTCGTACAGTACCGTCAAGCTCCCTCGCAAGGGAGTGTTTCTTCCTGTATAAAAGCAGTTTACAACCCATAGGGCCGTCTTCCTGCACGCGGCATGGCTGGATCAGGCTCTCGCCCATTGTCCAATATTCCTCACTGCTGCCTCCCGTAGGAGTCTGGTCCGTGTCTCAGTACCAGTGTGGGGGATCTCCCTCTCAGGACCCCTATCTATCGTAGCCATGGTAAGCCGTTACCTTACCATCTAGCTAATAGAACGCATACCCATCTTATAGCCATAAATGTTTAATCATCAATTAATGCTAATCGATAATACTATGGGGCATTAATCCAAATTTCTCTGGGCTATTCCCCTCTATAAGGTAGGTTGTATACGCGTTACGCACCCGTGCGCCGGTCGTCGGCGGTGCAAGCACCCCGTTACCCCTCGACTTGCATGTGTTAAGCCTGCCGCTAGCGTTCATCCTGAGCCAGGATCAAACTCTTCATCGTTAATCTTTAAATAATATAACAATTACAAGGTCTTCTTCTATTACTATCTCCGAAAAGATAATAACAGCTCAAAATTCTATTCTAGTCTTGATTCGTATTCTTTTGGTTTCTTCTGCCATTCTTGCGAACAACATTTGAAACGCGCTGTCAATTCAATATATCAATGAACTTAGTTGATCTCCTCTTAACGAAGAGCTCATTGTGAAATTAAAGGAGTTGAACCTTTTTTCTACTACCCTATCCCGGGATTTCAATTCAGTATTTCGCAGTGATCGTATCCGCTGTGTAAGCGGCTGCAAATATACAACGCTTTTTCTTTAAGTTCCAAACTTTATTTTAAAGTTTTTTGAAGTTTTTTTTGACCCCTTAGTAAGAAGTAAAAACCGTCGCAACCCACACTAGTAAAGAACTTTCTTACTTCTCAAACAACACCTTCATGTCATTCTCAAAGCGGATGCAAATGTACAACTCTTTTTCTCTAACCAGCAAACTTATTTTAAGTTTTTTTTAGCCTCTTTAAATCTTTAAAAATAATAAGGCTTTTTAACCGGGTACTCATCACTATACAAAGAACAAAGCTTCTTACATCACTTAACCAGTGGCGCCTAAAGCGGCTGCAAATATACACCGCTTTCTTTCTTATAACCAAGCTTTATTTTATCTTTTTTCTAATATTTCTTTAACGTAGCCTTAACGCTTTGAAACTTCGAACTTTAAACTTCTGATTATTTTATCGCAGTTTCCAGATCTAACACCAAGAACGAATAATTCCTGTTCAAATTAGGAGTTGTAGCTACTCCAAATACACGCATTAGGGAGCGAAGCGGTAGCTTAGTAAAAGCTCTTTCCGGCTTTTAATAACTACAAGCACAGCGCCCGACCCGACCAAAGAAAGGGTAACGCACAAAAAAATATAGATTGAAAAATTAAATAAATCTTAATTTGAAAATTTGTATTCAATCATAGATCGCTGTTATACGTAACTGAAGACATTTAACCTACTGAGTAATCTACTTATAACACATTATATCTATTAGAAAAAAATATGTTCATGTTAATAATTCAGGGGGCTGTCGTTTTAAAAAGTAAAAATGTATGCAACCGTATATATATTAGATATTACTAGAAGCATGTTCTAAACTATTACTTATAGCGGTGATAAAAAATCTTTAAATTCTAAAAAAATATGTTTTATTTTATGAATGTGAGTTTATCTCTAACCAAAAAAATAAAATTATAATAATCTGTTTTAACTATGGATAAAGATTAGGATATGATTGTAACCATAAATTGATAATTTATTTAAATACATTAAATTATCAAACTCAATACGAGCAAAAATGAAAAATATTAATTAAAGATGTCGTGTTAGTATGAAAAGTTGGAATTAGATCTTTATACATCTTATAAAAACAAAATGACTAATTTTATATACTTCATAAGTAACTATTTTAAAATTAACAATATTTGATTGATGCGTCCCGCTAAACCTGATGGTTTATCGCCGGGCTTTTCGCGCTACGTGGTAGCTTGCAACAATCCCTGGCCGAGTCAGCATAAAATTCTAATATAAAAAATACACCACCCCATCCAGAGGTAATCTCCAGATGGGGTTTTGTATTTTATATAGGAACTGAAGTGTTGCGAATTGGGTATAAAAAAAGCACCTATTGATCAATAGGTGCTTTTATATGTAATAAAAAACCCCTTTCCGGGATATCGTTATCCGGAAGGGGTTTTATTATGTGTAATGCTGGGTTGTTCCTATTTGAGGATAGGGTATAAAAAAACCCCTTCATCTGGTGATGAAGGGGTTTTCAAAAACAAGGCGACGACATACTCTCCCACAATACAGCAGTACCATCTGCGCTAACGGGCTTAACTTCTCTGTTCGGAATGGGAAGAGGTGAGCCCCGATGCAATAGCCACCTTAAATCTTTAAGCAGTGATACACTCAAAAGTGTATAACTAACTTCTAATAACATAACATATATAGGAAATAAACAATAGAAGAAAATTAGATAAATAACAATGCAATTAGATAGGTTTTTCGCTCCCATCCTATTGCTAGGATGGGAACTGCACTAAGCTTTACGGATTATTAGTACCACTCGGCTATGACATTACTGCCTTTACACCTATGGCCTATCAACGTGGTAGTCTCCCACGGTCCTTTAAAGAAATCTCATCTTGTGGTGGGTTTCGCGCTTATATGCTTTCAGCGCTTATCCCTTCCGAACGTAGCTACCCAGCAATGCCACTGGCGTGACAACTGGTGCACCAGAGGTTCGTCCAACTCGGTCCTCTCGTACTAGAGTCAGATCCACTCAAATTTCTAACGCCCACTGTAGATAGAGACCGAACTGTCTCACGACGTTCTGAACCCAGCTCGCGTGCCACTTTAATGGGCGAACAGCCCAACCCTTGGGACCTTCTCCAGCCCCAGGATGTGACGAGCCGACATCGAGGTGCCAAACCCCCCCGTCGATGTGAGCTCTTGGGGGAGATCAGCCTGTTATCCCCGGCGTACCTTTTATCCTTTGAGCGATGGCCCTTCCATGCGGAACCACCGGATCACTATGCTCTACTTTCGTACCTGATCGACCTGTATGTCTCTCAGTCAAGCTCCCTTATGCCATTGCACTCTACGCACGGTTACCAAGCGTGCTGAGGGAACCTTTAGAAGCCTCCGTTACTCTTTTGGAGGCGACCACCCCAGTCAAACTACCCACCAAGCATTGTCCTTCCAGTGGAAGTTAGGCTTCAAACAAGTAAAGGGTGGTATTTCAACAATGACTCCACCACACCTAGCGATGCAGCTTCAACGTCTCCCACCTATCCTACACATCACTTGTCCAAAGTCAATACTAAGCTATAGTAAAGGTGCACGGGGTCTTTTCGTCCCACAGCGGGTAATCGGCATCTTCACCGATACTACAATTTCACCGAGCTCATGGTTGAGACAGTGTCCAGATCGTTGCACCATTCGTGCAGGTCGGAACTTACCCGACAAGGAATTTCGCTACCTTAGGACCGTTATAGTTACGGCCGCCGTTTACTGGGGCTTCAATTCAATGCGTCGCCGAAGCTAACATCTCCTCTTAACCTTCCAGCACCGGGCAGGTGTCAGGCCCTATACGTCATCTTTCGATTTAGCAGAGCCCTGTGTTTTTGATAAACAGTCGCCTGGACCTCTTCACTGCGGCCCATCCGAAGATGGGCGACCCTTCTCCCGAAGTTACGGGTCGATTTTGCCTAGTTCCTTAACCATGAATCTCTCGAGCACCTTAGAATTCTCATCCCAACTACCTGTGTCGGTTTACGGTACGGGCTGCCACCACTTGCTTTTCTTGGAAGTCGATTTGCTAGATTATCACGCCGGCCGAAGCTTTTGTGTACTATCGCCGTGTTACCACTGGCTTCAACGTACTATTCCGTCAGTACGCACTAACTTTTCGCCTCCGTCACGTTTAACGTGGGGCAGGTACAGAAATATTAATCTGTTGTCCATCCACTAACCCATTCGGGGTCGCGTTAGGTCCCGACTAACCCTCAGCTGATTAGCATAGCTGAGGAAACCTTAGTCTTTCGGTGTGCGGGTTTCTCGCCCGCATTATCGTTACTTATGCCTACATTTTCTTTTCTAATTAGTCCAGCATACCTCGCAGTACACCTTCAACCCTATTAGAATGCTCCCCTACCACTTACAGTAATCTGTAAATCCATAGCTTCGGTAGTATATTTATGCCCGATTATTATCCATGCCGAACCGCTCGACTAGTGAGCTGTTACGCACTCTTTAAATGAATGGCTGCTTCCAAGCCAACATCCTAGCTGTCTGGGCAGTTCAACCGCGTTTTTTCAACTTAATATACATTTGGGGACCTTAGCTGATGGTCTGGGTTCTTTCCCTCTCGGACATGGACCTTAGCACCCATGCCCTCACTGATAAAAATCATTTTATAGCATTCGGAGTTTGTCAGGAATTGGTAGGCGGTGAAGCCCCCGCATCCAATCAGTAGCTCTACCTCTATAAAACTAAATTATCGCTGCACCTAAATGCATTTCGGGGAGTACGAGCTATTTCCGAGTTTGATTGGCCTTTCACCCCTACCCTCAGGTCATCCCAAGACTTTTCAACGTCAACGGGTTCGGTCCTCCACTATGTGTTACCACAGCTTCAACCTGCCCAAGGGTAGATCACACGGTTTCGCGTCTACCACTACCAACTACAGCGCCCTATTAAGACTCGCTTTCGCTACGGCTCCACCTCTTAAAGGCTTAACCTTGCTGGCAACGGTAACTCGTAGGCTCATTATGCAAAAGGCACGCCGTCACCCCTAAAGGCTCCGACCGCTTGTAAGCGTATGGTTTCAGGATCTATTTCACTCCGTTATTCACGGTTCTTTTCACCTTTCCCTCACGGTACTGGTTCACTATCGGTCTCTCAGGAGTATTTAGCCTTAGCGGATGGTCCCGCCAAATTCATACAGGGTTTCTCGTGCCCCGCACTACTCAGGATACCACTATCAATAACGCTCTTTACCTATACGGGACTATCACCCTCTATGGTCACTCTTTCCAAAGTGTTCTAATTCATTACGCATCAAATATCGTGGTCCTACAACCCCAATAAGTCCGTAAACTCATTGGTTTGGGCTAATGCGCGTTCGCTCGCCGCTACTTGCGCAATCACTATTGTTTTCTTCTCCTCCGGGTACTTAGATGTTTCAGTTCCCCGGGTTCGCCTCCTTGCGGATAATACATCTTCAATGTACTGGGTTGCCCCATTCGGATATCTGCGGATCAATTTGTGTGTGCCAATCCCCGCAGCTTTTCGCAGCTTATCACGTCCTTCATCGCCTCTGAGAGCCTAGGCATTCCCCATACGCCCTTATTTAGCTTATGTGCTTTTACCTAATTTGCTCTGTTATTATTAAAACGCCGTGCAGCAGTTCTAATAACAACGATTATTATTTATTCTTTTGCACTTACAATGTAATTGTAAGCACCTAATGTTTCTCGTATTCTTTATTTCCCAATATGTCAATGAACGTTTTTCCCTTATAACGACCCCTTTTCGATGGTAACCAAACGAAGTATACTAATGTATCCTGGTTGTTTGAATTACCTATACCCAAAAGATCTAGGAATAGTGGAGAATATCGGAGTCGAACCGATGACCTCCTGCGTGCAAGGCAGGCGCTCTAGCCAGCTGAGCTAATCCCCCATTTTCGAAATTCAGAACTATGAATTCAGAATTAAAATGATTAGAATTCTCAACTTCTAAAATTTCCTATAATTTTAATGAACATCTTTTACAACTCTCGCTATAAAAAGTAGTCTCAGGCAGACTCGAACTGCCGACCTCTACATTATCAGTGTAGCGCTCTAACCAGCTGAGCTATGAGACTGTCTAATTTAAGAGACATTTCTCAAGGTCTCC